>NZ_PDDL01000139.1:0-7463 GCF_020833785.1 Kocuria sp. CCUG 69068 | reverse complement strand
CCGGAGCTGAAGGTGTCGGTGGCCGCCTCCGTGCGCGCGGCGGGGGACCCCGCCGGCGGCAACCGGGCCGGTGTGCGCGTCGTGGCCGTGCCCGTCGACGAGCCCGACCCGGTGGCCGGGCTGCGGCGGATCGCGGCCACCACCTCCCGGCAGCGGACCCGTCCGCCGTACCGGCCGGGCGGCCGCCTGGCCCAGCGCTGGATGGTCCGGGTCATGGACCGGCAGCGGCTCGTCAACGTGCTGCTCAGCAACGTGCGCGGCCCCGCGGCGCCCCTGCTCTTCGCGGGGGCACCGGTGCTCGAGCTGTTCCAGCTCGGCGCCGTGCAGGGCAACCTGGCCCTCGCCGTGGGCGTCGTCTCCTACACGGGGACCCTGGGCATCGACGTGGTGGCCGACGCCGACGTGGTGCCGGACCTCCCGGTGTTCGTCGAGGGGCTGGCCGGGACCCTCGTGCGGCTCGGCGCCGGGCCGCCGCCCTGAGCCGCCGCGGGACCCTAGACTGGCGGCCATGGATGCCACCGACGCCGCCGTCCCGTCCACGCACACGTCCGGCCCCCCGTGGGAGCGGATGGCCCGCGGGGGCGGTCTGCTGACCGGCACCGGGGAGCTCACCGGGACCGTCTTCGAGGAGATGTCACGGCTGGCCGCGCGCACGGGCGCGATCAACCTGGGCCAGGGCTTCCCGGACGTCGACGGCCCGCGGGAGATGCTCGACGCCGCGGCGGCCGCGCTGCACGGCGGCGGCAACCAGTACTCGCCGGTGGCGGGTCTGCCGCTGCTGCAGGAGGCCGTCGCGGCGCACCAGCACCGGTTCTACGGGATCGACCTGGACCCGGCCTCCGGGGTGGTCGTCACCGTGGGCGCGTCCGAGGGGCTGGCCGCGAGCCTGCTCGCGTTCCTGCGCCCCGGGGACGAGGTGGTCGTGTTCGAGCCGCACTACGACCTCTACGGCGCAGTGGTGGAGTTCGCCGGCGCGCGGCTGGTCACGGTCCCCCTCGAGCCGCCGCACTTCTCCCCCGACCTCGACCGCCTCGCCGCGGCCTTCGGGCCCCGCACCCGCATGGTGATCCTCAACGACCCGCACAACCCGACCGGGACGGTGTTCGACGACGCCGTCCTGGCCCGCGTGGCCGGCCTCGCCGCCGAGCACGACTGCGTGGTGGTGACCGACGAGGTCTACGAGCACCTGCGCTACGCCGGCGGGCACCGGCCGCTCGCCGCGCTGCCGGGGGCCTTCGAACGGACCCTCACCGTCTCCTCCGTGGGCAAGTCCTTCTCGGTCACGGGCTGGCGGGTGGGCTGGGTCAGCGGGCCGGCGCACCTCGTGGGCCCGGTGCGCGCCACGAAGGCCTATCTCACGCACAGCGCCGCCACGCCGCTGCAGATCGGGGCGGCCACCGCCCTGGGCCTGCCGGACGGGTTCTACGACCGGCTCACGGAGGACTTCCGGCGGCGGCGCGACGTGCTCGTGCGGGGCCTGGCCGCGGCGGGTGCCGAGCCGTTCGAGCCGCAGGGCACGTTCTTCGTCGTGGCGGACGTCCGCGGCCTGTGCGAGCGGTACGGGGTCGAGGACGCCGCGCACCTGGCGCCCGTGCTGGCCGAGCGGGCCGGTGTGGTGGGCGTGCCCGTGCCGGCCCTCGCCTCCGCGGAGCACCGGGAGCTCTACGCGTCCTGGATGCGCTTCTCGTTCGGCAAGCGCCTGGACGTCCTGGAGCGGGCCGGGCGGCAGCTGGCCGGCTGAGCCGGTCCGCACGGCGGGGAGCTCGCCGCCCGCCCTCGTGCCGGCTCCCCGGCGGCGGGGAACCGGCGCGCGGGACGCCGCCCCGCGCGCCGCGGCTCAGACGGCGCTCGCCCGGCGGCCCAGGGCCCGGTAGGTGAAGCCGGCCGCGGTCCAGCGGTCGGGGTCGAGCACGTTGCGGCCGTCGAGGATCTGCGGGACGGCCACCAGCGGGTCGAGCTGCTCCGGGGTCATCGCCTTGAACTCGGCCCACTCGGTCAGCAGCACCACGACCTCGGCCCCGGTGACGGCGGCCTCGAGGGAGTCCACGTAGTCCAGGCGCGGATAGCGCTTAGCGGCGTTGGCGTTGGCCTTGGGGTCGTAGACGGCCACCTCGGCGCCGATCGAGTGCAGCCGGGCGGCGATGTCCAGGGCCGGGGAGTCGCGCACGTCGTCGGAGTCCGGCTTGAAGGCCGCCCCGAGCACGGCGACCTGCCGGCCCACCACGGTCCCGCCCAGCATCTGGGTGACCGTCTCCACCGTGTGGCCGCGGCGGCGGACGTTGATGTCGTCGACCTCCGCGAGGAAGCGCACCGACTGCTCCACCCCGAGCTCCGCGGCCCTGGCGCGCAGGGCGCGGATGTCCTTCGGCAGGCAGCCGCCGCCGAAGCCCACGCCGGCGTTGAGGAACTTGCGCCCGATCCGCTCGTCGAGGCCGATCGCGTCGGCCAGGGTGCGGATGTCCCCGCCGACCGCCTCGGTGAGCTCGGACAGGGCGTTGATGAAGGAGATCTTGGTGGCCAGGAAGGCGTTGGCCGCGACCTTGACGAGCTCGGCGGTCTCGAAGTCGGTGACGATCAGCGGGACGCCGGCCTCCAGCTGCCGGGCGTAGACCCGGCGCATCACGGCCTCGGCGGCCGGGTCCTGACAGCCCAGCACCATCCGGTCCGGGGCCAGGGTGTCCTCCACGGCGTAGCCCTCGCGCAGGAACTCGGGGTTCCACACCAGGGACACGTCCACGCCCTCCCGCGCCGAGGCCTTCGCCAGGTCCGCCAGGCGGCGGGCGGAGCCCACGGGGACCGTGGACTTGCCGGCGATCACGCAGTCCTTCGTGGCGGCCGCGGCGATGGAGCCGACCGCGGCGTCGACGTAGCGCATGTCCGCCGCGAAGCTCCCGGCCCGCTGCGGGGTGCCGACCCCGACGAAGTGGACGTCGCCGAAGGCGCCGGCCTCCTCGTAGCTCGTGGTGAAGCGCAGCCGGCCGGTGCCCACGTGCTTGCGCAGCAGCTCGCCCAGGCCCGGCTCGTGGAAGGGCAGCTCGCCGCGGGACAGGGCGTCGACCTTCTCGGGGTCCACGTCCAGCCCCAGCACCTCGAAGCCCATCTCCGCCATCGACGCGGCGTGCGTGGCCCCCAGGTAGCCCGTTCCCAGAACCGTGATCCTCATGGACGTCCTCCGTTCCTCCCGGGCGCTGACCCGGGCTCGATGCTGCCTGTCGAATCTTGTCAAAGGGGGTGCGCCCAGCGGCGCAGGTGTCAGTCCGGCGCGCCGGGGGACGCGGGCGATGTGACGTCCGTCTCGGCGAACCACACGGTGGTCTCCCCGTGCCGCTTCTGCTCGAAGCGGCGCAGCCCGGCCGGCCAGCCGGGCTCCGGGGACCGGGTGGAGCGCTCGACCACGAGCACCCCGCCCTCCCGCAGCCGGCCCACCAGCGGGGCGAGGGCCGCGGCGAGCTCCGCCTCCGGCAGGGGGTAGGGCGGGTCGGCCAGCACGAGGTCCCACGGCCCCTCGGCGGGATCCGCGAGGTAGCCGCCCACCGCCCCGTGCCGGACCGTGACGACGTCCTCGCGCCCGAGGGCCCGGTGGACCGTCGCGGCGTTGGCGCGGCAGACCCGCGCCGCGCCCGCGTGCCGCTCCACGAGGGTCACGGCGGCCGCGCCGCGGCTCGCGGCCTCGCAGCCGAGGGCCCCGGAGCCCGCGAAGAGGTCGAGGACCCTGGCGTCCCGGAGCATGCCCCACGACTCGAGCCGCGCGAAGAGGGACTCCTTGACCCGGTCGGTGGTGGGCCGGGTGTCCCGGCCCGGCACGGACTGCAGGCGCAGCCCCCCGGCGGCCCCGGCGATGATCCTGCTCATGGGTGCTCCTCTCGGGTGCCCGGCGGCACGCGGCTCGGCGGCACGGGGGCTCAGCCCCGGTCCAGGAACGCCTCGGCGTCCGGGTCGAGGTAGCGCTCGATGGCCTCGGCCAGTTCGGGATGCTCCAGCAGCTGGGGGTCCTCGCCCAGGATCGTCACGGCGTCCCGGCGGGCGCGCTCGATGAGCTCGGCGTCGTCGAGGGCCCGCAGCAGGCGCAGGGTGGAGCGGCCGCCGGACTGCGCGGCGCCGAGGATGTCGCCCTCGCGGCGCAGCTCGAGGTCCGCCCGGGCCAGCTCGAAGCCGTCCGTGGACCCGGCCACCACCTCGATCCGCTCCCGCGACGGGTGCTCGGCGGGGCGCCGGGTGACGAGCAGGCACGTCCCGGCGTGCCCGCCGCGCCCGATCCGGCCGCGCAGCTGATGCAGCTGGGAGATGCCGAACCGGTCGGCGTCGACGATGATCATCAGCGTGGCGTTGGGCACGTCCACGCCGACCTCGACCACGGTGGTGCACACGAGCAGCTGCACGTCCCCGGCCGCGAACTCCTCCATGAGGCGGGACTTCCGGTCCGTGTCGAGCCGGCCGTGCAGCACCTCGGCGCGCACGCCGGCCAGGACGGGCTCGGCGGCCACGAGCTCGGCGAGCCAGGTGACGGACGCCATCGTCGCCTCGGACTCCTCGTCCTCGGAGGCCGCCGCGAGGGCGGACTCCGCGAGGGAGGCGTGGGGCGGGGGCTCGTCGTCGTCGCCGATCTTGGGCGCGACCACGTAGACCTGGCGGCCCGCGTCGATCTCCTCCCGGGCGCGCCGCCACAGGCGCCGCTCCCAGCCCGGGTGCTCCACGAGCCCCACGGTGTGGGTGGCGATCGGCTGCCGGCCGGCCGGGAGCTCGTCGAGGACGGAGACGTCCAGGTCGCCGAAGACGGTCATCGCCACGGTGCGCGGGATGGGGGTCGCGGTCATCACCAGCAGGTGCGGGGGCCGCCCGGCCTTGTCCCGCAGCCGGTCGCGCTGCTCGACGCCGAAGCGGTGCTGCTCGTCCACCACGACCAGTCCGAGGTCGGCGAACTGGACGACCTCGGAGAGCAGGGCGTGGGTGCCGATGACGATCCCGGCCTCCCCCGACGCGATCCGCAGCAGGGCCCGCCTGCGCGCCGCGGCGCCCATGGACCCCGTGAGCAGCACGACCTGGGTGCCGTCCGGGTCCCCGCCGAGCAGGCCGGCCTGCGCGAGCGGGCCCAGGGAGCGGACCACGGAGCCGTGGTGCTGGGCGGCGAGCACCTCGGTGGGGGCCAGCAGCGCCGCCTGCGCGCCGGAGTCCACGACCTGCAGCATCGCGCGCAGGGCCACGAGCGTCTTGCCCGAGCCGACGTCGCCCTGGAGCAGCCGGTTCATGGGGCGGGTGCCCGCGAGCTCCGCGGCGAGCTGCTCCCCCACGGTCCGCTGCCCGGCGGTGAGCTCGAAGGGCAGCCCGGCGTCGAACCGGGCGAGCACCCCCGCGGGGACGCCCGGGCGGGCGGTCGTGGGGTGGGCGGCGAGCTCGGCGCGGCGGCGGGCCAGGGCGCACTGGAGCAGGAACGCCTCCTGGTAGCGGAACCGGCGGCGCGCCTCCCCGTGCGCCCGGGTGTCCCTCGGGCGGTGGACCTGCCAGTACGCCTCCTCGAGCCCCATGAGCCCCTCCCGCTCCCGGATCCCGTCCGGCAGCGGGTCCGGGACGGCCCCGAAGTCCACGACGGGCAGCAGCGAGTGCACGGCGCGGGCGATCTTGTCCGTGGTCAGCTTGGCCGTGGCCGGGTAGATCGGGATGGGCCGGCCCGCCCGCTCCTCGGCGGTCTCCCCGGCCTCCGGGGCGTCCGGGTCGAGGATCGCGTAGTGCGGGTTCGTCATGGTCACGCCGCCGTTGTACAGCCCGACCTTCCCGGAGAACAGGGCGTGCGTTCCGGGGGGCAGGTCCCTGGCGGCGGTCCAGGCGTTGAAGAAGCTCAGCCGCATCGTCCGGCCGGGGCCCGGGTCGCCGTCCGCGAAGAGCCGCTGCGGGTCGGAGGAGACGCGGTCCGTGATCACCACGTCCGTGATGGACCCGCGCCGCGAGCGCATCTGGCGGGTGGAGGCGTGCACGACCTCGGCCACGATGGTGACCTGCTGGTCGATGCGCAGCTCCGAGAACGGGGTGAGCTCGCCCCGCGGCATGTACCGGCGGGGGAAGTGGTCGAGCAGCTGCCCGATCGTGGACACCGAGAGCTGCCGGGCCAGCTGGTCGGCCGTGGTCCGCCCCAGCAGCCGGGCCAGCGGCTGGTCGAGCTCGGAGACCGGGTCGGGGAACGCCCCGCCGCCGTGGGTCGGGGTCATCTCAGGGGTGCCTCATCCGTCCGCCTCCGAGAGGGAGGTCACCGTGAGGTTCACGGCCTTGCCGCGGGCGCCGATCACGGTGAGGGCGTCCTCGGGCCGCGGCACGTGGACGTGCACGCGCCAGCGGTAGCCGTCCCCCGTCTCGGTCACCGCGCTCATGATCACGCTGGTGCCCACCTCGCTGAGCTCGTGGCGCAGCTCCGCGGCGTCCAGCGGGGTGAGCTCCACGGTGCACATCACCTCCACGCCGCCGTGCACGGTGTGCGGGGCGTCCCCGGCGCCGGCGGCCCGGGCCGCGGCGGCGTCGATCAGCGCGTCGAGGGCGTTCTCGTCGCCGGCGTCGTCGCCGCCCACGGTGCGGGCCAGGGCGTCGAAGACCACGAGCATGCCCAGGGCGCCGGCGTCGACCGTGCCGGTCTCGCGCAGGATCTCGAGCTGGTCCGGGGTGACGAGGACCGCGGCGCGGGCGGCGGTGCTGACGGCGGCCAGGAACTCCTTGAGCTGCTGGTTGGACCCGTCCTCCACGCCCTGCGGCACGGGCACGGCGGCGGCGGCCTCCAGGACGGAGAGCATGGTCCCGTCCACGGGGTCCGTCAGGACGCTCCAGGCGCGCACGTGGCCGGCGTGCAGGGCCAGCCGGACTGACTCGGCGCTCATCCTGGTGCTCCCCTCGAGGGAGCGGCCCACGGCCGTGAGGAAGACGGAGAACAGGGTGCCCGAGTTGCCGCGGGCCTCCTCGAGGGCGGCCTGGCCGGCGAGGGAGAGCAGCTCCCCGACGTCGCCGGTCTCGAGCACGGCGGCGGCCTCGGCGGCGGCGCGCACGGTGGTCGCGAGGTTGGTCCCGGTGTCGGCGTCCGCGACCGGGAAGACGTTGAGGGCGTTGAGGACGGGGCTGTGGCGCACGAGATCACGGTGGGCCAGGTCGAGCCACCGCCGCATGACGGCCGCGTTCGATCCGATCCTATGGTTCAAAGTGATCCCATCCTTCGCCGACCGGGTGCCCGAGGGCCAGGTGCGGCGCTCGTCCGTCGAGCAGCACCCGGGGGAGGGTGTCGTCGTGCGCGGGGGGCGCGGGCGCACACGAGCCTATCGCACGGAACATCCCCGGCAGCGGCACGCCCCGGGGGAAGACGGCGAGCAGCCCGTGGTCCTCGCCGCCGGTCAGCACCCAGTCGCGGGGGTCCGCGCCGAGCAGCCGGGCGGCCGGGCGCAGGGGCTCGGCGAGGCCGGCCACGGCCGCGCCGTCGAGGTCGACGACGACGC
>NZ_PDDL01000138.1:0-7543 GCF_020833785.1 Kocuria sp. CCUG 69068 | reverse complement strand
GGCGGCCGGCGCCGACGAGGAGCGCCTCCGGGCCTGGACGCTCGTCCGGTGCGCCGTGGCGGCCCGGGACGAGGCTCGCCGCCCCACCGGCGCCCCGCACCGCGAGGTCGGCCGGCTGGTCCAGCTGTGCAAGGCCGTGCAGCGGGGCGCCTGAGGCACCGTCCTCGCGCCCGGGCTCAGGAGGTGGGGGAGCGGCGGAAGCCCAGGTCCGCGGCGAGCGGGCGCCACGCCGCCACGAGCAGGGTGAGCGCGGTGGGCACGAGGACCGGGAAGCCCGCGGCCAGATAGCCCAGGGCGCCGAGCACCCCGCCGGCGAAGAACAGCCCCACGAGCGCGGCCAGCAGCCTGAGCTTCCCGGCGTCGCCGGTCACGGGGTCCGCGTCCGCGAGCCGGTTGCGGTAGAGGAACTTGCCGAGCTCGATGCCGATGTCCGTGACCATGCCCGTCACGTGGGTGGTGCGGATCTGGGCGCCCGAGATCTTGGTGATCACCGCGTTCTGCAGGCCCATGGTGAACGCGAGCACCGGGACGAACAGCAGGTCCCGGTGCGCCCAGGTCAGGCTCTCGGCCAGCAGGCCGAAGACGAGCATGAGCAGGCCCTCGAGCAGCAGGACGTTGGCGTAGCGGCTGTGCAGCCCGCGGCGCCGCGCCCAGTTGAACATCAGCGCGCAGCACGCGGCCCCGGCCGTGAAGGCGAGGACGGCCAGGACGCCGACCGCCACGAGCCGCAGGTCGCCCAGCACGAGGTGGTCGGCGACCATCGCGGTGAGCCCCGTCATGTGGGAGGTGTACACGGCCACGGCCACGAAGCCCACGGAGTTGAGCACCCCCGCCACCAGGGCGAGCAGGTAGGCGAGGTGCCGGTTGAGGGCGGGCGTGCGGCGGGGTCCCGCGACGTTGAGCAGGTAGCGGTCGATCCGGGCCCTCATGCCGCGAGCCTAGTCCGGGGAGCCCACCGGCGGCGTCACGGGGCCCGCGGCGCCGCCGGCGGGACGAGAATGGGGGCGTGGCCACCGAGCGCGTGCACCAGGACCCGTCCCTCCGCGCGGCGGGCGAGCTCCTCGCCGAGCTGGACGTGGAGCCCGCCCTCGGGCTGAGCGCGGAGCAGGCCGGGGCCCGGCTGGCCCGGTACGGGCCCAACGAGCTGCGCACCGCCCCGCGGGTGCCGCGGTGGCGCAAGGTCCTCGCCCAGTTCCAGGACCCGCTGATCTACCTGCTCCTGACCGCGATCGCCGTGTCCGTGGTCGCCTGGGTCGCGGAGGGCGCCCGCGGGGTGCCGGTGGACGCGGTGGTCATCGCCGTGATCGTGGTGGCCAACGCGGTGCTGGGCCGCGTCCAGGAGGGGCGGGCCGAGGACGCGGTCGCGGCGCTGGCCGTGCTGACGGCGGCGAACTCGACCGTGGTGCGGGACGGGCGCCTGACCACGCTCCCCTCGGCCCAGCTGGTGCCCGGCGACGTCCTGGCCCTCGCCGAGGGGGACGCGGTGGGGGCGGACGCCCGCCTGCTCTCCGCCGCGTCCCTGCGCGTGCAGGAGGCGTCCCTGACCGGGGAGTCGGAGGCGGAGCTCAAGGACCCGGCCGTGCTGCCCGCTCCGGTCCCGCTCGGGGACCGGCGGAACATGGTCTACAAGGGCACGGCCGTGGTGTCGGGGGTGGGCCGCGCGGTGGTCGTGGCCACGGGCATGGACACCCAGGTGGGCGCGATCGCCGAGATGCTGGAGCGCACGGAGGCCGAGCCCTCGCCGCTGCAGCGCGAGATCACGGCCGTGTCCCGGTCGCTGGGCCTCATCGTGGTCGGCGTCGCCGTGGTGGTCATGGCCACGGTCGTCCTGGTCAGCGGGGTGCGCGGCGTGCAGGACCTCGTGACGGTCCTGCTGCTGGGCGTCTCCCTCGCGGTCGCGGCCGTCCCGGAGGGCCTGCCCGCGATCCTGTCCCTGGTCCTGGCTATCGGGGTGCGGGCGATGGCCCGCCGGCAGGCCGTGGTCAAGGACCTGCACTCCGTGGAGACGCTCGGCGCGGCCTCGGTGATCTGCTCCGACAAGACCGGCACGCTCACCCGCAACGAGATGACCCTCAAGGTGCTCGTGACCCCGTCCGGCACGGTGGAGCTCTCGGGCACGGGGTACTCCCCGGAGGGCGAGGCCAGGGTCGTGACCGGGGGCGCGCCCGCCGCGCAGGTCCTGCAGGAGGCGCGGGGCGTGCTGGTGGGCGGGGCGCGCGCCAACAACGCCCAGCTCAACGAGGCCGCCGGCGTGTGGACCGTGCAGGGCGACCCCACCGAGGCGGCGTTCCTCACCGCCGTGCACAAGCTCTACGGCGCCGCCGACCGGGCGGACGACTTCTCCCGGGCCCAGGAGATGCCGTTCACCTCCGAGCGCCGGATGATGTCCACCCTCGAGATCGAGACGGACTCCGGGCACCGGTACCTGTTCACCAAGGGCGCCCCGGACGTCCTCATGGACCGCTGCACCGGGGTGCGCGTCGGGGACGCCGTCGAGCCGTTCGACGCCGCGCGACGCCGGGACGCCGCCGCGGCCGTCGAGGAGCTGTCCGGGCAGGCGTTCCGCACCCTGGCGGTCGCCGGCCGGCGGGTCCGGGAGCGCGAGGCCGCGGAGCTCGGGGAGGCGGCGGAGCGGGACCTGGTCTGGCTCGGCGTGGTGGGCGTCCTCGACCCGCCGCGGGAGGAGGCCGCGGCGGCCGTGGCGCAGGCCCGGGCCGCCGGGGTGCGCACGATCATGATCACCGGCGACCATCCGGTGACGGCCGCCCGGATCGCCGCGGACCTGGGGATCGTGCCCCCGGGCTCGCCCGCGCTCACCGGGGCGCAGCTGGGCGAGCTCACCGGGGACGGCTTCCTCGACGCCGTGCGGGACGTCTCGGTCTTCGCCCGGGTGGCCCCGGGCCACAAGCTGCGGATCGTCGACGCCCTGCAGGCCCAGGGCCACGTCGTCGCCATGACCGGGGACGGCGTCAACGACGCGCCGGCCCTCAAGGCCGCCGACATCGGCGTGGCCATGGGCATCACGGGCACGGAGGTTACCAAGGAGGCCGGGCGGATGATCCTCGGCGACGACGACTTCGCCACCATCGTGGTGGCGATCCGGCAGGGCCGGGTCATCTTCGAGAACATCACGAAGTTCCTGCGCTACCTGCTGTCCTCGAACCTGGGGGAGGTGGCCACCGTGTTCTTCGGCGTGCTCCTCGCCGGCGCCCTGGGGCTGACGGACGCGGCCGGCGGCGCGATCGCCGTGCCGCTGCTGGCCACCCAGATCCTGTGGATCAACCTCGTCACCGACTCCGGTCCGGCCCTGGCCATGGGCGTGGACCCCGAGATCGACGACGTCATGGCCCACCCGCCGCGCCGGCCCGACGAACGGATCCTCGACGCGCCGATGTGGGGGCGGATCGCGCTGCTCGGCCTGGTGATGGGCGCCTCGACCCTGCTGACCATCGACATCTTCCTCCCCGGGGGGCTGGTGCCCGGCCAGGACTCCCTCGACGTGGCCCGCACCGCCGGGTTCACCGCGCTCGTGCTCGCCCAGCTGTTCAACGCCCTGAACTCCCGCTCCGAGCTCGCGAGCGCCTTCCACCGGCTGTTCGTCAACCCCTGGCTGTGGGGTGCCCTGGCCCTCGCCGCCGCCCTGCAGGTGCTCGTGGTGCACGTCCCGGTCCTCCAGGTCGCCTTCGGCACCGCACCGCTGGACCTCGTCCACTGGGCGGTCGCGGTGGGCATGGCGTCCCTCGTCCTGTGGGTCGAGGAGCTGCGCAAGCTCGTCCGCCGGGCCCTGGCGCGCCGGGGCTGACGGGGCCGGTGCCCGCCGGCACCGGCGCGGTCAGTCGGGCCGGCGGCCGAGGGCCTCGACGGTCTCGGCGGCCAGGGCGATGCCGGCGCCGCTGTAGAGGTTGAAGACCGTCCGGACCCCGTGCCCGCGCAGCTCCTGCACCTCGTCGTCGTACTGCGCCACGGCGGCCACGACCCCGTCGAAGCCCGTGGCGCTCAGCTGCTGGAGGGCCACGAGGTTGGAGCCGTGGAAGGGCATCGCCAGCACGGCGACCTGCACGTGGCCGGTCGCGATCACCCGCTCCCAGAACTCCTGGTCGGTCGCGTCGGCCTCCTGGACGTCGATCCCCTGCGCCCGCAGCCGCTCCACGCGGTCCGTGGCGTTCTCGATGCCCACCACGGAGAAGCCGTGCTCCTCGGAGAGCTCCCGGTAGGCCGCCTGCCCCACCCGGCCCATGCCGAGCACGAGCACCGTGGCGTGGCTGATGTCGATGGGACGGTCCTCCGGGTGCAGCCGGTCGTCCGGGTGCTCCGGGAGCCGCCGGGCGAGGGTGCTGGTCAGGGAGGAGCCGCGCCGGTTGACCAGGGCCGAGATCACGAAGCTCAGGGCGACGGCCACGGAGAGCATCACCAGCCAGTCGCCGTCGAACATCCCGGCCGAGACGCCGATGGCCCCCACGATGAGGGCGAACTCCGAGTGGTTGCCCAGCGCGAGGCCCGTCCGCAGCGACGTGCGGCGGCGCAGCCCGAACATCCACAGCAGCAGCACGAACAGCATCGCCTGGACCGGCAGGAGGCCCAGGAGCAGCACGCTCATGGCGAGCATCTCGAGGGTCGGCATCCCGTGGAAGCCGATCGAGACGAAGAACGCGACCAGCAGGAGGTCCTTGAGCGTGAACAGGGTGCGGGACAGCTCGCCCGCGTTGGTGTGCGAGGCCAGGAGCATGCCGACGAGCAGCGCCCCGAGGTCCCCCTTCAGGCCCACGGCCGAGAAGGCGATGTAGCCGGGCACCAGGGCCATGGCGACGCCGAACAGGGCCTGCAGCTCCCCGTGGCCGATGCCGTCCCAGATCCGGCGGAACACCCACGCCGCCGGCAGCAGCAGCACCAGGGCCAGGGCCCACGGGCTCGGCGGGTGCTCGCTGGTGACGGTGATGAACGCGACGGCGGCGACGTCCTGGATGATGAGGATGCCGATCGCCACGCGCCCGTAGAGCGACGTCGTCTCGCTGCGCTCCTCGAGGACCTTGAACACCAGGACCGTGCTCGAGAAGGACAGGGCGAACCCGGCCAGCAGCAGCGCGCGGAGGTTCTCGCCCGGCAGCTGCAGCCCCACCAGCATCAGCAGGCCCAGGAGCCCCGCCCCGAGCGCCGTGCTCAGGACCATGTGGATCCCGGCCGTCCCCCAGACCTCCCGGCGCAGCAGCGACCGGGCGTCGAGCTTGAGACCGATGCCGAACAGCATGAGGGTCACGCCGACGTCCGCCAGCTGGTCGAGGGCGGGGAGCCGCTCCACGCCCAGGCCGTTGAGCACGAAGCCGGCCGCGAGGAACCCGATCAGGGGCGGCAGCCGCGCGAGGACGGCCAGGGCACCGGCCCCGAAGGCGACGACGAGATAGATGGCAACCGTGGACACAGTCAGCTCCCTCGCCGGCCGGTGGTGTGGTCCCTCCAGTCTAGGGCGGGCGCCCCCGGGGACCGGCGCGGCCCCGAGCGCCTACAGTGGTCGCAGCACAGCGCAGCGAGGGAAGGACCGGAGCATGCACGAGAGCCAGCGGCCCGGCGCCGCCGCGTCCGCCCCGACGCGCTCCCAGCGGCTGGACCGGCTGCCGTTCACCACCGAGCACCGGAAGCTCCTCGTCGGCTCCGGCGTCGGCTGGGCCCTGGACGCCATGGACGTGGGCCTGATCTCGTTCGTGATGGCCGCGCTCGCCCAGGAGTGGGGCCTGGGCTCCGGGGAGCTGTCCCTGCTCGCCTCGATCGGCTTCGTGGGGATGGCCGTGGGCGCCAGCCTCGGCGGGCTGCTGGCCGACCGGCTCGGCCGGCGCCAGGTCTTCGCCCTGACCCTGCTGGTCTACGGCACGGCCACCGGCGCGTCCGCGCTCGTCGGGTCCCTCGCCGCGCTGGTGGTCCTGCGGTTCGTGGTGGGCCTCGGCCTCGGCGCCGAGCTGCCCGTCGCCTCCACCCTCGTCTCCGAGTACGCGCCCCGGCGAATCCGCGGCCGCGTGGTGGTGGTCCTCGAGTCCTTCTGGGCCGTCGGCTGGATCCTCGCCGCCCTCGTGGGCTACTTCGTGGTGCCGTCCTCCCCGGACGGCTGGCGCTGGGCGCTCGTCGTCGGGCTCGTGCCGGCCCTCTACGCCGTGGTGGTGCGCCGGGCCCTGCCGGAATCCGTGCGCTTCCTCGAGCACCGGGGCCGGACGGACGAGGCCGAGGCCGCGGTGCGCCGGTTCGAGCGGGCGCGGCCGCTGGGCCGCTCCCGGGCCGAGACCCCCGAGCAGGCCCGGGCGGCCGAGGCGCACGGTCCGCGCCCGGCGGAGGACGCGAGCGGGATCTGGGCCCCGACCCTGCGGCGGCGCACGGCGGCGCTGTGGACCGTCTGGTTCTGCATCAACTTCGCCTACTACGGGGCGTTCACCTGGCTGCCCACCCTGCTGCTCCAGCAGGGCCTCACGCTGACGACCTCCTTCGGCTACGTCCTGGTCATCACGCTCGCCCAGCTGCCCGGCTACGCCGCGGCCGCCTGGCTCATCGAGGTCTGGGGCCGCCGGATCACGCTGGCCGTGTTCCTCGGGGGCTCCGCGGTGAGCGCCCTGCTCTTCGGCATCGTCTCGATGGGCAGCATCGTGCTCCCGTGGCAGGTGATCGGCTCCGGCATGGCGCTGTCCTTCTTCAACCTGGGCGCGTGGGGGGCCCTGTACGCGATCGGCCCCGAGCTCTACCCCACCGCGCTGCGCGGGACGGGGACCGGGGCGGCGGCGGCGTTCGGCCGCGTCGCCTCGATCCTCGCCCCGCTGGCCGTGCCGGCGCTGCTCGCGCTCGGCGGGGAGCGCTACGACGTCGTCACCGTCTTCGCCGTCTTCGGCGCCGCCTTCCTCGTGGCCGCCCTCTCCGCGTTCGCCCTGCCCGAGCAGCGGGGACGGGCCCTGCAGTGAGCTCCCCGGCCGTCCTGACGGACCGCGAGATCGGCCTCGCCCGGCTCGCGGCCCACGGGCTCGTGCGCCCGGAGGACGTGGCGCCCGAGGACGTGGTGCGCGCCCTCGGGGCCGTCCAGGCCCAGGACCTGCCCGGCGCCCTGGTGTCGGTCGCCCTGCGGCGGGCCGGCGGGTCCGACGGCCTGCGGCAGGCCTTCGACGACGGCCGGATCGTGCGCACGTGGCCCATGCGCGGGACCCTGCACCTGGTGCCCGCCGAGGACCTGCGCGCGTGGCTGGCGGTCCTGGGTCCCCGCACCGTCGCCTCGACGTCCGCCCGGCGCCGGGCCCTGGGCATCGACGAGCGGCTCGACGCGGCCCGGGAGAGCGCCCTCGCCGCGCTGCGCCACGGCCCGCAGCCCCGTGAACGCCTGCACGCCGCGTGGGAGGAGGCCGGGCTGCTGGGCGAGCCTGGCCGGGCCTACCACCTGATGCTCGCCCTGCACCTGGACGCGACCCTGTGCCTGGGCCCGCTGACGGCGGACGGCCGGGACCAGCTCGTGGTGCCCGTCGCGGACTGGGTCCCCGCCGCGGGGGAGGAGGCGGCCGTGCCCGGGGCGGCCGCCGGCGGC
>NZ_PDDL01000137.1:0-7598 GCF_020833785.1 Kocuria sp. CCUG 69068 | reverse complement strand
ACGCCCGGGCGCCCCGGGCGGCTGCGCGCGAGACGGCTCCCGAGGCGCCCCGGGAGACCTCGGTGGAGCGCACCTCGGACGGCACCACCCGGCGCCGCCGGCGCCGCCGCAGCAGCGCGGCCTCGCCGGAGCAGAGCGGCACCGCCGGCGAGTGAGCCCCTTCGCCTTCGACGCCGAGGGCCCCGACGCGGTGGTCGCCGCGGAGAACCTGGATCTCCTGCGGCGGCTGCCCGGCGGGGCCTTTCGCATGATCTACGTGGACCCGCCCTTCAACACGGGCCGCACCCAGCGGCGGCGGGAGTCCACGGTGACCCCGGCCGCCGCCGGGGAGGGCGACCGCACCGGCTTCGCCGGCCGCTCCTACACGACCGTGCTGGGGGCCCTGCGCAGCTACGACGACGCGTTCGCCGACTACTGGGGGTTCCTGGAGCCCCGTCTGCGGGAGGCGTGGCGGGTGCTGGCCGACGACGGGACGCTGTACCTGCACCTGGACTACCGGGAGGTGCACTACGCGAAGGTGATGCTGGACGCGATCTTCGGGCGGGAGTGCTTCCTCAACGAGATCATCTGGGCCTACGACTACGGCGGGCGCTCCCGCCGCCGCTGGCCCGCCAAGCACGACAACGTCCTGGTGTACGTCAAGGACCCCGAGCGGTACCTGTTCGACAGCGCCGAGGTCGACCGGGAGCCGTACATGGCCCCGGGCCTGGTGACCCCGGAGAAGGTGCGGCTGGGCAAGCTGCCCACGGACGTGTGGTGGCACACCATCGTCTCCCCCACCGGCCGGGAGAAGACCGGCTACCCCACGCAGAAGCCCGTGGGCCTGGTGCGGCGGATGGTCGCCGCGAGCTCCGCCCCCGGGGACTGGGTCCTGGACTTCTTCGCCGGCTCCGGGACGCTCGGCGCCGCCGCCGGGCAGCTGGACCGGCGGTTCGTGTGCGTGGACCGCAACCCGGAGGCGATCGAGGTCATGCGCGCCCGCCTGCCGGGCGCGACCGTGTGGGACTGAGCACGGGCTCGCCCGGCAGGCGGCGGGGCCCTCAGGGGTAGCGCACGGGGACCCCGGAGCCGGCCTGCTCCTCGATCCGCACGAGCGACTGGACGGACGTCAGGTTCTCCCCCAGCCGGTTGGGCTTGCCGGCCCCGTGGTAGTCGCTCGCGCCCGTGACCACCAGGTCGTGCTCGGAGGCCATCCGGACGAGCCGGGCACGGGCGTCGTCGGGGTTGTCCCGGTGCGCGACCTCGAGCCCGCCGAGGCCGGCGTCGATCATGGCCTCGAAGACCTCCGGGCCGACCACCCGGCCGCGGGCCGCGGCGAGCGGGTGGGCGAAGACGGGCACGCCGCCGGCGGCCCGGACGAGGCGCACCGCGTGCACCGGGTCCGGGGCGTAGTGGGGGACGTAGTAGCGGGAGCGGCTGTGCAGCACCGAGGCGAAGGCGGCGGTGCGGTTCTCCACGACCCCCACGGTGACGAGCGCGTCGGCGATGTGCGGGCGGCCCACGGTCGCGCCCTCGCGCACGTGGTCCAGGACCACGTCCCAGTCGATCGGGTAGTCCTCGGACAGCAGCTCGACCATGCGCTCGGCCCGGGTGCGCCGCGAGCAGCGGGAGGACTCGATCTCGGCGAGCAGCCGTGGCTCCCGCGGGTCGTGCAGGTAGCTCAGCAGGTGCACCGAGATCCCGTCCTCGGTGGTGCAGGAGATCTCCATGCCCGGGACGAAGGCGACCCCGAGGGCCACCGCGGCGTCCCCGGCCGCCTGCCACCCGGACGTGGTGTCGTGGTCGGTGAGGGCGAAGACGTCCAGGCCCGCCGCGTGCGCCGCGCGGGCCACGTCCGCCGGGCTCTCCGTGCCGTCGGAGTCGGACGAGTGGGTGTGCAGGTCGATCTTCACCCGCTCCACGATACCGGTCCGGGCCGGACGGCCCGCCGCCTCCCGTGGCACGATGAGACCGACGACGCGAGGAAAGGAATCATGACAGAGCACAGCACCACACCCCAGGACGCGGCGCAGCCGCTCTCGGACCGGGTCGAGAACCGGTCCCAGCGCCCCGACTCCGCCGCCTTCCAGCAGTTCATGGCGTCCCAGTGGGCGGAGGCGGAGCCCACCGAGGTGGAGCGGGCCCCGGTCGCGGACTTCGCCGCCGAGCGGCGCCGGCGGATCTCCGAGCGGTTCCCCGGCGAGCGGCTCGTGCTCCCCGCCGGGCCGCTCAAGGTCCGCTCCAACGACACCGACTACCGCTTCCGGCCGCACTCCGCGTTCGCCCACCTCACGGGTCTGGGCGTGGACCACGAGCCCGACGCCGTGCTGGTGCTCGAGCCCGTCCAGGAGGGCGCCGGCGACGACGGGGGCCACCACGAGGCCACCCTGTACTTCCACCCCATGGCCGGCCGGGACTCGAAGGAGTTCTACGCCGACGCCAAGAACGGCGAGTTCTGGGTGGGCCCCCGCCCCACCCTCGAGGAACTGGGCGCCGCCTACGGGCTGCGCACCCGGGACCTCGGGGGCCTCGAGGACGCGGTCACCAAGAACGCCGGGCCCACCGCCCTGGGCGGCCTGCGGGTCCGGCTCGTGCGCGAGGTGGACCTGAACGTCGACGCCCTGGTGGACACCTCCCGGATCAACACCGGGGTGGACCTCGAGTCCTCGGACGCCCTCGACGGCGAGCTCGCCGAGGCGCTCTCGGAGCTGCGGCTCGTCAAGGACGCCCACGAGGTCGGGCAGCTGCGCGAGGCCGTGGACGCGACCATCGCGGGCTTCACCGACATCGTGCACGTGCTGCCGGCCGCCGCGGGCCACCGCCACCGCGGCGAGCGCATGGTCGAGGGCGCCTTCTTCGCCCGCGCCCGCACGGACGGCAACGACCTCGGCTACGACACCATCGCGGCGTGCGGCAACAACGCCACGGTCCTGCACTGGATCCGCAACACCGGGAGGGTGATCCCCGGGGAGCTGATCCTCGTGGACGCGGGCGTGGAGGCCGACTCCCTCTACACCGCGGACATCACCCGCACCCTGCCGGTGAACGGCCGCTACTCGGAGGTGCAGCGGCGGATCTACCAGGCGGTCCTGGACGCCGCCGACGCCGCGTTCGACGCCGCGGTGCCCGGCAACCGGTTCCGGGACGTGCACGCCGCCGCCATGGAGGTCCTGGCCCGGCGGCTGGAGAGCTGGGGCCTGCTGCCCGTGCCCGCCGAGGTCTCGCTCTCCGCGGCGGGCCAGCACCACCGGCGGTGGATGCCGCACGGCACGAGCCACCACCTGGGCCTCGACGTGCACGACTGCGCGCAGGCCAAGCGGGAGCTGTACGTGGACGGGGTCATCGAGCCCGGCATGGTGTTCACCATCGAGCCCGGCCTCTACTTCAAGGCGGAGGACCTCGCGGTGCCGGAGGAGTACCGCGGGATCGGCGTGCGGATCGAGGACGACGTCCTGATCACCGAGGACGGCAACGTCAACCTCTCGTCCGGGCTGCCCCGCACCCCGGACGAGGTCGAGGCGTGGATGACCGGTCTGTGGCACGCCCGGGAGGGCGTCGACCCCAGCTGAGCCGGCGGCCGCCGGCCGTCAGCGGGAGGCGTCGGTGGACGTGCTCCCGCCGGTCGGCGGCCCGGACCGGTCCGGGGCCGCGTCCTGACCGGCGGCGTCCCCGTCGGGCTCCCCGGCGGGGAGCCTGATGCCGTACTGGGGCCGGCCGTCGGGCAGGTCCTGGAACATCGCGGAGCGGCCGGGCGCGTCGGCCTGCTCGCTCTGGCCCGCCGCGGGGACCGCGGGCGCGGGACCCGCGGTTCCGCCGGCCGGCTCCGGGGCGGCGCCGTGGGAGGGACGCTGCCACGGGGCCCCCGCCGGGGGCCGCCCCGGCGTCCCGGGCTGCGGGGGGCCCTGCCGCATCCCCTGCGGAGGACCCTGCTGCGGAGCGGGCCGCGGCGCGGGAGCGGTCCGCGGCAGGCTCTGCAGCCCGCGCAGCCCCTGGAGCACCTGCTGGGCGCGCTGGGCCACCTCGGGGGCGGCCACGACGTCGTAGGACGTGGCGACGATCTGGTTGGTCGAGGTGAAGTCCCGCTTCCCGCGCTGCATGGCGTAGGTGATGGTGGCGAGCAGCATCCAGAAGGCCCCGCCCATCAGCACCGACACGAGCAGTGTGGACAGCCACTGCTCCCCGCCCAGCAGCGACAGGATCATCCCGAGGAACGCGCCGAAGACCATGCCGTTGAGCGCGCCCTGGCCCGCGACCTTCGGATAGCTCAGCCGGCCGGTCACCTGCTCCACGGACTTCAGGTCGTTGCCGACGATCGCGATCCGGTCCACCTCGAACTGCTCGTCCGCCAGGTGGTCCACGGCCTTCTGCGCGTCGGCGTACGTGGCGTAGCGCCCGATCACCTCCCCGCGGGGCAGACCGCGGACGGCGGGGCTGGCGGGAGGCAGGGACCGTGGCGAGCTCATGCCCCCATTCTCCCCCATCCGCTCCCGCCACCGCGCCCCGACCCGGTCCCCTCACGGGCCACGGCCCGGGGCAGGGGCCCGGGGAGCCGGTGGGTAGTCTTGTACGGTGAGCAGCCACATCGACAAGATCTTCATCGCGCGCCTGATCGGCCTCGACGTGTTCGACCCCCTGGGGGACCGTCTGGGGCGGTTGCGCGACGTCGTCGTGCTCATGCGCGGCAGCTCCCGGTACGGCCGCTCCTCCCGCCGGCCCCTCGTGGTCGGCCTCGTGGTGGAGGTCCTCGGCAAGAAGCGGGTGTTCGTGCCGATGACTCGCGTGACCAGCATCGACGCGGAGAAGATCATCAGCACGGGGCTCGTGAACCTGCGCCGCTTCGAGCAGCGCGGCGCGGAGACCCTCGCCGTCGGCGAGATCTTCGACCGGACCGTGGTGCTGCGCGACGGTTCCGGCTCCGCCACGGTCGAGGACATGGCGATGGAGCGCAAGCGCAACACCGGGGACTGGCTGATCACCCAGCTCTTCGTGCGCCGCACCGGCACGGGCGGGGGCCTGATGCGCCGCCGCAACGAGACGCTGATCATCGACTGGGAGGACGCGGGGGACCCCTCCGCCGCGGGCCACCAGCCGGCCACCCAGTGGGTCGCCTCCCACGAGGAGCAGCAGCCCGCCGACCTCGCGGACGAGCTCCACGACATGTCGGCCAAGCGCATGCTCGAGATCGCCCACGAGCTCCAGGACGACCGGCTTGCCGACGTCCTCGAGGAGCTCCCGGAGGAGGACCAGGTCTACATCCTCACCAACATGGAGCCGGACCGCGCGGCCACGGTGCTCGAGGAGATGGAGCCCGACGACGCCGCCGACCTGCTCAACGAGCTGCCCGAGGCCCAGGCCGAGGAGCTGCTCGCGCGGATGCAGCCCGAGGACGCCGAGGACGTCCGGCGCCTGCTGGAGTACGAGGAGGGCACGGCCGGCTCGCTCATGACCCCCGTGCCGATCATCCTGCCGCCGGAGGCCACGGTGGCCGAGGCGCTCGCGCACATCCGCCAGGAGGAGCTCAGCCCCGCGGTCGCGGCGGCCGTGATCATCTCCCGCCCGCCGCTGGAGACGCCCACCGGCAAGTACCTCGGCATGGTGCACACCCAGAAGCTGCTGCGCTATCCCCCGCCCGAGGCCGTGGGCAACCTCATCGACCGCTCGTTCGAGCCGGTCTCCGACCTCGCCTCCCTGCAGGACGTCGCGCGCGAGCTCGCGACCTACGACCTCACGATCATCCCTGTGGTCAACGACCACGACCGGGTGGTCGGGGCGATCACGATCGACGACGTCCTCGACGCCCTGCTGCCCGAGGACTGGCGCACCGCCGACGACGGGACCCCGATCCGGAAGGTGGGCAAGCGGTATGAGTGAGCGCGAGCCCCGGCGCCCCCGCGTCGGCACCCGCGGCAACGCCCTCGACCAGCCGCGCGAGCACCGGCCGGGACTGCTGGACCGGTTCCGGCCGAACCCCGACGCCTTCGGGCGGATGACCGAGGGCTTCGCCCGGTTCATGGGCACCCCGCAGTTCCTGCTGTGGATGACGGTGTTCGTGGCCCTGTGGCTGGGCTGGAACACCATCGCCCCCCGGGAGCTGCAGTTCGACTCGAAGGACCTCAACTTCACGCTGCTCACACTCATGCTCTCGCTGCAGGCCTCCTACGCGGCGCCCCTGCTGCTGCTGGCGCAGAACCGGCAGGACGACCGGGACCGGGTGACCCAGGAGGAGGACCGCCGCCGGGCGCAGCAGAACCTCGCCGACACCGAGTACCTGACCCGGGAGATCGCCTCGCTGCGGATCGCGCTGCGGGACGTCGCCACCCGCGACTTCGTGCGCTCGGAGCTGCGCTCGGTGCTCGAGGAGATCCTGGAGTCCCAGGACGACGCCCCGGACGCCGACGAGCCGGGGGCCCCGCCGCGGCGGGGCGCCCGCCGCAGGAGCCGCAACCCCGACCGCCCCACCGCCCCCGAGACCCGAGGGAACCCCCGTGCCTGAGCCCCGCCCCGACGACGTCCTCGCCCCCGAGACCCTCGACCCCGCCCTGCGCGCGGCGCTCGACCGCGTGCTCGACCCGGAGCTGCGCCGGCCCGTGACCGAGCTGGGGATGATCCGCTCCGCCCGCCTCGACGACGCCGGCCACGCCGCGGTGCACGTGCTGCTGACGATCAGCGGCTGCCCCCTCCGCTCGACGATCGAGCGGGACGTCCGGGACGCCGTGGGGACCGTGGCGGGGGTGCGCACCGTGGACGTCGAGATCGGGGTGATGACCCCCGAGCAGCGCACCGCGCTGAAGCACCGGGTGGGCCACACCCGGACCGTCCCCTTCAACGACCCGTCCTCCCTGACCCGGGTGCACGCGGTGACCAGCGGCAAGGGCGGCGTCGGCAAGTCGACGGTCACCGTGAACCTCGCCGCCGCGCTCGCCGCGCGCGGCCGGTCGGTCGGCATCGTGGACGCCGACGTCCACGGGTTCTCCGTGCCCGGGCTGCTCGGCATCGACCGGGCGCCCACCCAGGTGGGGGACATGATCCTGCCCCCCGTCGTGGACGTCCCCGAGGAGGCGCGGGAGGACACCGGGCGCCCCGGGGTGCTCAAGGTCATCTCGATCGGGATGTTCGTGGACCCGGACCAGCCGGTGGCCTGGCGCGGGCCGATGCTGCACCGCGCCGTGGAGCAGTTTCTCACGGACGTGCACTTCGGCGACCTGGACCACCTGTTCCTCGACCTCCCGCCGGGCACGGGCGACATCGCGATCTCCGTGGCCCAGCTGCTGCCGTCCGCGGAGGTGCTCGTGGTCTCCACGCCCCAGCAGGCGGCGGTCGAGGTCGCCGAGCGCTCCGGGGCGCTCGCGGTGCAGACCGGCCAGCGGGTGGCCGGGGTGGTGGAGAACATGGCGGGCATGCCGATGCCGGACGGCAGCGTGCTCGAGCTCTTCGGCGCCGGCGGGGGCACCCGGATCTCGGAGTCCCTGACCCGGCGGCTCGGCTACGACGTGCCGCTGCTCGGCGCCGTGCCGCTCGACGTCGCCCTGCGCGAGGGCGGGGACGCCGGCCGCCCGGTGGTGTGGTCCGCGCCGGGCTCGCCCGCCGCGGTCGCCCTGCGTGCCGTCGCCGACGCGATG
>NZ_PDDL01000136.1:0-7754 GCF_020833785.1 Kocuria sp. CCUG 69068 | reverse complement strand
CCCGGCACCACCCCCCGGGGCTGCGGCTGCCCTCGACCGGCCGGGTGCTGGACCGCGCCGTGCTCTCGGTGCTCGAGCAGCGAGTCACCGTCCGCGAGGCCGTGGCGGCCCACCGGCAGCTCGTCCGGCGCCACGGCGAACCCGCCCCCGGTCCGGCGCCGGAGGGGATGCGGATCGCCCCGACCGCCGAGGCGTGGTGCCGGGTGCCCGTGTGGGAGTGGCACCGGGCGGGGGTCGACGGCGCCCGGGCCGCCACCGTCCGCCGCGTGGCCGGACGGGCCGCCGCCCTGGAGCGCCTGGGCCGGGCCCCGCTGGACGCCGAGCTGCACCGGGGGCTGCGCTCGATCCCCGGCCTGGGGCCCTGGACGGTCGCGGAGATCGTCCAGTGCACGCACGGGGACCCGGACTCGGTCAGCGTCTTCGACTTCCACCTCGCGGACACCGTGTGCTGGTTCTTCGACCGGCGTCCCGGCGACGACCGCCGGATGCTGGAGCTGCTGGAGCCGTGGCGGGGCGACCGGCAGCGGGTCGTGCGCCTGCTGCGGGCCTCCGGCTTCCGCAAGCCCTCGTTCGCTCCGCGGCTGCACCCGGAGGACCACCGGCGCCGGTGAGCGCCGGTGGCCCTCCGACGCGTGCCGGTGAGGACATCCTGTCCTTGCTGGCACGGCTGCACCGGCGGGCGTTCAATGGAGCCATGACCACCGAACACGTGATCCAGGAGCCCCACGGCGTGGGCTACACCGAGCGGATGAACAAGCTGCGGGCCGGGGTGCTGGGCGCCAACGACGGCATCGTCTCGGTCGCCGCGACGGTCGTCGGCGTCGCGGGCGCCACCGCCAGCTCGAGCGCGATCCTCACCGCGGGCGCCGCCGCGCTCGTGGGCGGGGCCCTGTCCATGGCCCTGGGCGAGTACGTCTCCGTCTCCAGCCAGTCGGACTCGCACCGGGCCCTGATCGAGAAGGAGGAGCGGGAGCTCGCCGAGATGCCCGAGGCGGAGCTGCAGGAGCTCGCCGAGATCTACCGGGCCAAGGGACTCTCCGAGGACACCGCACGGCGGGTCGCGGAGGAGCTGACCGAGCACGACGCCCTGGCCGCGCACCTCGACGCCGAGCTCAACATCGACGCGGAGGACATCGTCAGCCCCTGGAACGCGGCGGTCGCCTCCGCGCTGTCCTTCCTGCTCGGCGCCCTGCTGCCGCTCCTGGCGATCCTGCTGCCGCCGGAGGAGTGGCGGCTCCCCGTGACGTTCATCGCCGTGCTCGCGGCGCTCGCCCTGACCGGCTGGCTCGGGGCCCGTCTCGGGGGCACGCCGCAGACAGGTCGCGCGGCCCTGCGCGTCGTCGTCGGCGGCGCCCTCGCCCTCGTCGCCACCTTCGCCGTGGGCTCCCTGCTCGGCGTCACGGGCCTCGTCTGAGCTGCCCCGGCACCCCCGGTGCCCCCGCGCCCGGGGGCACCGGGCGGTCCGGGCACGACGACGCCGGGCCCCGCCTCACGGAGAGGCGGGGCCCGGCGCGGTGGTGCGGGAGGGGTCAGGCGTTGGGCGCGTCCTGGGACTGCTTGGCGACCTCGGCGCGGACCTCTTCCATGTCGAGGCCCTTGACGGCGTCGATGACCTGGTCGAGGGCGGAGGCGGGCAGGGCGCCCGGCTGGGAGAAGACCAGGATGCCCTCGCGGAAGGCCATGAGCGTGGGGATCGACGAGATCTGGGCCGACGCGGCGAGCATCTGCTGCTCCTCGGTGTCGACCTTCCCGAAGACGATGTCCTCGTGCTTCTCCGAGGCGGCCTCGTAGGTCGGTGCGAACTGCTTGCAGGGTCCGCACCACTCGGCCCACCAGTCGAGCAGGACGATGTCGTTCTCGGCGATGGTCTGGCCCAGGGTGTCCTGGGTGATGTCAACAGTAGCCATGCCATCCAGCGTAGAGGCAGAGCCGGCCGGGGGCACAGGATTTCACTGCCGGCTCAAGACCGGACCGCGGGCGCGCACTAGACTGGGCGTCCGGGCCGGGCCTCCGGCGCGGGCTCCGGGACCGGGACGCCGGTCCGGGGACAGACCCCGTGCACGCCGAGGTGCGCCATGAACTTCGAGATCGGCATCTTCTCGCTGGGCGAGGTGGTCCCGGACCCCGTCACGGGCACCCGGCCCGACAGCCGCCAGCGCCTGCGGGACATCATCGAGCAGGCCGAGGCCGCGGAGCGTGCCGGGCTCACCGTGATCGGCGTCGGGGAGAACCACGGGACGGACGTGGTGGCGGCCTTCCCCGTGGTGCTGCTCTCCGCCATCGCCGGCCGCACCCACCTCCTGCGGCTCACCACGGCCGTCTCCGTGCTCACGGCCGGGGACCCGGTGCGGCTCTACGAGCAGATCGCCATGCTGGACAACATCTCCGGCGGCCGGGCCGAGCTGATCGTGGGCCGCGGCGCCTCGCAGCGCGTGCTGCGCGCCCTCGGGCTGGAGCAGCAGGACCACGACGCCCTGTTCGAGGAGAAGCTGCGCCGGCTCCTCACGCTGCGGGAGACCAGTCCCCCGACCTTCGCCGGTCCGCTCGCCCGGGACGGCGTCGAGCTCGAGCTCGAGCCGCGCCCGCTGCAGCCGTGCCTGCCGATCTGGCTGGGCAGCTCCGGCACGCCGGCCTCCGTGGCCCGCGCCGGCGCCCTCGGGCTGCCCCTCGCCCTGCTGCGCACCCACGGCCCCTTCACCGGGGCAGTGCCCGTCGTCTCGGCCTACCGGCGGGCCCTCGAGGCGTCCGGCCGGGACGTCGGCACCCCGGTGGGCCTGAACGTGCCGGGCTTCGTCGCGCGCACCCCGGCGCAGGCCCGGGAGCTCAGCCACCCCTACTTCGCGGCGGGGGCCCGCAGCCACGGGCCTGTCGGGCCGGCGGATCCCCGCTGGTCCCGGGAGGAGTACGACCGGGAGTGCGGCCCGGACGGGACCCTCGTGGTGGGGGACGTGGACGAGGTGGTCGCCAAGATCGTGGCGCAGCAGCGCGCGCTCGGCCACCAGCGCCTCCTGCTCCGGATGGACGCGGGAGGCGTCCCGCACCACCTGGTGCTCGAGTCGATCACGCTGCTGGGCGCCGAGGTGGTGCCGCGGGTCCGCGCCGCCCTGGGCTGACGCCCGGTGCCGGGACCCGGCGCTCGGGGCCGGGGACTCCGGCTCAGGCCTGCGCGGGGGACGCCGTGAGCACCACGTTCTTCCCCCAGAGGTCCTCGGTGTAGCAGCTGACGATGACCAGCCGGTCCGGGACGATGCGCCAGATGTCGCTGTCCTTCAGGGTGTTCTTGTCGTGGGTGACCACCGAGTCCACCACGTACTCCAGCGTCCCGGACCCGGTCTCCAGCTCGATCTCGCTGCCCACGAGCCCGGGATCGCTCAGCCGGTTGAACGGGGCGTCCCGGTCATCCCAGCTGTGGCCGGTGATGTACGTGGTGTTCTCCGAGCCCTCGCCCGGCATGCCGTACGGGGTGAGCCAGTAGCCGTCCAGGGTGTCCGGAGGGACCAGCAGCTCCGTGGCCAGCTCCTGCTCGCTCGGCGTCAGCGGCAGGACGGTCACGTCGAACCGGGCGTCCTCGACCGTCAGCCGCACGGGGGCCGCCGCCGCCGGCCGGCCGGAGGTGGCCGCGGCCGAGGGGGTGCCCGTGGGCGCCGCGGTGGGGGGCGCCGCCGAGACGGCCTCCACCGGGGCGGTCGCCGTCGGGGCCGGGGAGCCGGTGTCCTCCGCGCCCCAGGGGCCGGTCAGCAGGACCGCGGACAGGGCGCCCACGGCGCCGAGACCGCCGACGGCGGCCCAGCGCGTGCCCGCACGACGGCGCGGCGCGGTCTGCTGCTCGGGTGCGTCCATGCTGGCGTCCTCCGGGGGTCGGCTCGGGAAATGGCTGCGCCCTGGTGCCGCGCGAGCGCGGCACCAGGGCGGTCAGCGGTTCGGGATCAGGCGCGGGCGCGGCGCACCCGGAAGGCCACGGCCCCGGACACGGCCGCACCGGCGGCCAGCAGGCCGGCCAGCACGCCGGTGCTGAGCCCGCCCTCCTCGGCGGTCTGCATGTTGATGCCCTGGTTCACGCCGGAGTCGGTGCCGGTGCCGGCCCCGTCGTCCGAGTCGCTCCAGTCGTCGGAGCCGCCCCCGGCGCCCAGGACGTCGCAGTTGCCCTGGAAGAGCGCCACGAGATCGGCGCCGTCCTCCATGAAGACCTCGCCCTGCGCGCGGGCCTCCAGAGCGGCGGTCTGGAAGTTGGCCGCGGCGGCGGAGCTCGCCGCGTAGGCCTCGTCCACGGCAGGATCGCTGCTCGAGGCCGCGTAGGACTCCTGCAGGCGCAGGATCTCGGTCCAGGCGCCCTGCGCACGGTCGACGGTGGCGTCGTTCACGATGGCGTCCTCCAGCACGGCCTGCTGGGTCTGGAGCTGGCCCAGGACCGCCTGGTCGGTGACGAGGGAGTTGAAGTGCGTGCCCGCGTCGTAGAGGTGGTCGGCGGCGGTGACCAGGTTGGTCACCGCGGTGCTGGCGGCGGGGGCCACACAGGTGTCGGCGTGGGCGGCGGGGGCGCCCAGGAACAGGCCTCCGGCCAGGACGGCAGCCGACGAACCCGCGGCCACCCACTTCTTCACAGCAGTCATATCGGTCTGTCTCCTCAATCATTCAGAACCCCGGGCCTGCCCCTGGGGTACCAGCGCGCGGCACAGTCCTTCCCAGCGTCCTCGGCGTGGCACGCCGGCGGGAGCGCTGCGGGGTCGGTCGTGCTGCTGGTCATCCGGAGTAGGGGGTCCCGACGTGCCGGCTCGGGGAGTGCTGGCACGTGGCCGGATGATGCTGTCGCCTCAAGCTACAAGGATATTCATGTTCTTAGCAATTGTTAAGGCTGGAACGGCGCGGCGGCGCCGTCGGCGTGTCCCCGGATCAGGGGACTCGGCGCGGAATTCCGCGCGGGCCGGGGCACCTCCGGCACCCGCCCGGGCACCGCCCCGGCGCTCTCCTGGCGGCCGGGGGCGGCGGGTGCGTCCCGGCGGCGGGGGACGTGGTGACCCCGCCGTGACCGGGGACGACGAAGGCCCCGGTCCGCGGACCGGGGCCTTCGTGGTGGAACTCGTGGCAGATGAGGGATTCGAACCCCCGTAGGCATTGCCAGCTGATTTACAGTCAGCCCCCTTTGGCCGCTCGGGTAATCTGCCGGGGTGCTCCCGTCGGCCCTTCCGGACCGGTGGTGGCCGCCCCCGCGTGCGGGAGCAGTTCAACAGTACAGAAGATCCGGCGCGATGCGAAATTGCCGGGGACGGCTCAGGCGGCGAGCCGCTCGCACACCTGCTGGAGGAACTTCTCCGCCTGCTCCGCGGTGATCTCGCCGTGGGTCACGGCGTCCGCGAGGTCCTCGGCGACGCCGATCAGCCGCTGCGCCGCCTGGGGGTCGAGCCGTTCGGTGGCCGAGGCCCCCGTGCCCGGTCGGGCCGGCGGCGCCGTCCCGTCGGCGGTCGCGGCCGCCGGTCCCAGCCCGATGCCCATCAGCAGGACCGCCGCCAGCGCGGTGGCCGCCACGGCGCTTCCGCGCCGGGTCCGCCCCGGGCCGGGCGTCACGTCGTCGTGACCCTCGGATGTGCTCATGCCGCCATCCTGGGAGACCGACCTGGACGGATCCTTGGGCGCAGGTCACGAAACGGTGACGGGGCCCTCCCCGGTAGGCTGGGACACAGTCCTGCGGGCCGCACGCCGCCCGTCCACCGTCCCAGCCCAGGAGGCAGCATGGCCAGCGATTCCTCGTTCGACGTCGTCAGCAAGGTCGACAAGCAGGAGGTGTCCAACGCCCTGAACCAGGCCCAGAAGGAGATCGCGCAGCGCTACGACTTCAAGGGCGTGGGCGCCGAGATCGACTTCTCCGGCGAGAAGATCCTCATGAAGGCGAACTCCGAGGAGCGCGTCAACGCCGTCCTCGACGTCTTCCAGTCGAAGCTGGTCAAGCGCGGCATCTCCCTGAAGTCCCTCGACGCCGGGGAGCCCTTCGCCTCCGGCAAGGAGTACCGGATCGAGGCCTCCGTGAAGGAGGGCATCGCCCAGGACCAGGCGAAGAAGATCACCAAGCTCATCCGCGACGAGGGCCCCAAGGGCGTGAAGGCCACCATCCAGGGCGACGAGCTGCGGGTGTCGTCGAAGTCCCGCGACGACCTCCAGGACGTCATCACGCTGCTCAAGGGCTCGGATCTCGAGGTGGACCTGCAGTTCATCAACTACCGCTGAGCTCGGCCCGCGGCGCGGCTCGCGCCGCTCCCCCCGTGCGACGACGGAGCCGCCCACCTCGCGAGGTGGGCGGCTCCGTCGTCGTCGGCGGGCGGGCTCAGCGGCGGCCGATCCCCGCCATGCCCTCGAGCCGGGCCACGCGGTCCGCGGTCGGCGGATGGGTCCGGAACAGGCTGGAGGCGCCGCCGCCGCGGAACGGGTTGGCGATCATCAGGTGCGAGGTGTTGACCAGCTTCTGGTCGGCGGGGTTCAGCGGCCGGGCGTTCGTGCCCATCTCGATCTTGCGCAGGGCGGAGGCCAGCGCGAGCGGATCGCCCGTGAGCTGCGCGCCGTCCTCGTCGGCGTCGTACTCGCGGGTGCGGGAGACCGCGAGCTGGATGACGGTCGCGGCGAGCGGCGCCAGGAAGGCCAGGAGCAGCCCCACGAGAGGGTTGCCGCGGTCACCGCCCCGCCCCCCGCCGAAGATGGCCGAGAACTGGAGGAACTGCGCGGCCGAGGTGATGATGCCGGCCACGGCCGCGGCGATCGAGGACGTGAGGATGTCCCGGTTGTAGACGTGCATCAGCTCGTGGCCCAGCACGCCCCGCAGCTCGCGCTCGTCGAGCAGCTGGAGGATGCCCTCGGTCACGCACACCGCCGAGTTCTCCGGGTTCCGCCCGGTGGCGAAGGCGTTGGGGCTCATCGTCGGGGCGATGAACAGACGGGGCATCGGCTGGTTCGCCCGCTGCGACAGCTCCCGCACGATCCGGTAGTAGCCCGGCGCCTGCTGCTCGGTGATCGGGATGGCGCGCATGGAGCGCAGGGCGAGCTTGTCGCTGTTCCAGTAGCTGTACGCCGTGGACGCCAGGCCGATCAGCGCGAAGACCCAGATGAAGACGCTGCTGCCCGTCCCGCTCGCCACGACCCACCCGATGGCCAGCAGGACCGCCCACAGGCCGCCGAGCAGCAGGACGGTCTTGAGCCCGTTGTTGTGGCTGTGCATCGCGGGTGCGGCTCCTTCATCGGGAACGGGGGTCTTCCGTTGGGCACAACGGCGCCGGCGGTGCCGGTCTTCCCGGGCCGGGCGACGCCCAGGGATCTCCCAGCCGGCGCCGGGCGTGCTCGTCGCCCGGTGCCGGGGGGATCGCCGCGGTCACCCGCCGGGGGTGGGAGGAGTGGCACCGCCGGCACCGGGCTCCGGGGACGGGTTCCCCGGCTCGGTTGCTCCGGTCGACGGGAGCTCCTCGGCCGGAGGCACCGTTGCCGCGGGCGCCGTTGCCGGGGGCTCTGACGCCGGGGCCTCGGGGGCCTCCGGAGCCGGGGACTCTGCCGGGGGCTGTTCCGCGCCCGGGGTCTCCGGGGCAGGGGTCTCCGGGGCCGGGACCTCCTCCGCGGGTGGCTCGGTGCCCGGGCTCTCGGTCACCGGCGTCCTGCGCTCGGTCGGCCCGGCGGCCGAGGGCTGCTCGACAGGGGCGTCCCCGCCCGGGCTGCCGTCGTCGTCGGCCGCGGCCGGCGGCGCAGGAGTGCCGCCGCCGGCCGCCGAGGAGCCGCCGGGG
>NZ_PDDL01000135.1:0-7930 GCF_020833785.1 Kocuria sp. CCUG 69068 | reverse complement strand
GTCCGGGGTACTGGCCGCTTCCGGGCCAGTACCCCGGACCCGGGGCACCCGGCCCGGGCGGTCCGGGATACGGCACCCCCGGGTACGGCCCCGGGGACCAGCAGCCCGGAGCACCGGGCGCCAGCACCCATGGCGCCTCCGGGCCGGTGTTCGGGCCCGGCCCCGGCGGGTGGCCGCCGCGCCCGGCCGAACCCGTGGAGGACGACTCCGACAACCTCAAGGCGTGGGGGTTCGTCTTCCTGGGCATCCTGGCGGTGATCGCCGCCCTGATCTTCATCCTCTGAGCCCACAGCACCACCATTTACTTGCACCGGAAAGCTTCTGAGGCTATTCTTGGGGACATATCAACCAATGCGCCGCCCCTGCCGACGGAGAACCCCGCGATGCCGATCTTTCCCCAGAACCCCGCTCCCCAGAGCCTGACGAAGCGCCCCGCCGAGGACCTGCTGTCCGCGGACACCCGGATGGGCGCGGTGGAGCTGCTGGTCTCCGACCTGGACACGATGGTCGCCTACTACTCGGACGCCGTCACCCTCGACGTGCTCGCCCACGCCGGGGACACCGCGGTCCTGGGCCGGGACGGCCGGACGGTCGTGCGGCTGCGCCAGGTCAAGGAGCTCCCGCCGGCCCGCCGCGGGCAGGCCGGCCTGTTCCACACCGCAGTGGTCTTCGACGACGAGCCGGCCCTGGCCGCGGCGCTCGCGTCCGTGGCGACCGTGGCGCCCCGCTCCTTCACCGGCAGCGCCGACCACCTCTACAGTCAGGCCTTCTACTTCGACGACCCCGAGGGCAACGGGGTGGAGCTCTACACGGACCGCCCCCGCGACACGTGGCGGCGGGAGCCCACCGGCCTGCTGACCCTGGCCTCCAACCCCCTGGACCCGAACGGGTTCCTCCAGGAGCACCTGGCCGAGCAGAGCGGGCGACCCCCGGCGCCGCCGGCCACCCTGGGACACGTGCACCTGCAGGTGGGCGACATCCCGCTGGGCCGGCAGTTCTACGTGGACGTCCTGGGCTTCGAGGTCATGAGCGACATCGGCTCCGCCCTGTTCATCGCCGCCGGCGGCTACCACCACCACATCGCGCTCAATACCTGGCAGAGCGCCGGGGCCGGCCCGCGGGCGGCCTCGCTGGGGCTGGGCCAGGTCAACATCGACCTGCCGGACGCCGACGACGTCGCGGCCCTGGCGTCCCGGCTCGCGGACCACAGGATCCCCACCCGGCACGACGGCGCCGTGCTGCGCTTCGAGGACCCCTGGAACACCCTGATCCAGGTGGGCGTCGCGGCGTAGTCCCGGCCCGGCGCGGCGTCCGCACCCATCCGCCGGCGGCGCCGTGCTCGACACCGGCGGCTGCTCGCCGGCACCCCGGTCCGCCGGTAGGTTGGGCCTCGTGCCCGGGACGCCCGGGCGCCGAGGGCGCGCGGCGACACGGCGGCCGCCCGGTCCGAGAGCGAGGAGCAGGACATGGGCGAGAAGGACGACACCACCGGCAAGGACTTCGACGAGGCCGTCAACATGACCGCAAAGCAGCTGTCGACGTGGCTGGACACCGACGAGTCCACCTCGGTGGGCCAGGACGACGGCGGGGAGTCGGTGGGCCACCGCTCCGGGCGGAGGATCGTGGAGATCCTGCAGAAGCCGAAGGGCGAGCGCACCGAGGCCGACCACGAGCACATGCGCAAGGTGGTCGGCTACGTCCACCGCCACCTGGCCCAGCGCCCCGACGGGGACGTGCGCGAGACCCGGTGGCGCTACTCCCTGATGAACTGGGGCCACGACCCCCTGAAGGACTGAGCCGGAGGGCCGGGCCCGCGCCGCCGGGTGGGCCCGGCCACCCCGGCGGGCACCCCGGGAAATATTGCAGTTGTGCAAAACTTGCAGAAGTGCAAAAATATGGGCATGACCGCCGACCCCCCTCCCACCCTGCGCGCCCGCAAGAAGGCCGAGACCTGGTCCGCGATCCACGAGGCGGCCGCCGCCCTCGCGGTGCGGCACGGGGTCGAGGGCACCACGGTGGAGGCCGTGGCCGCGGCGGCCGGCGTCTCCCCGCGGACCTTCTTCAACTACTTCCCCGCCAAGGAGGACGCGGTCCTGGGCATGCGGGCCCCTTCGCTGGACCCGGAGCTGCTGGACGGCTTCGCCCTCGAGCACGACCTGCTGGGTCAGGTCTCGCGCCTGCTGCTGGCCGTCTCCCGCAGCGCCTACGCGGGACGGGACGCCGAGCGGCGCCGCAGGCTGCTGCAGGACCACCCGAGCCTGGGCCGCCGCCGGCACGAGCTGATGCTCGAGGCCGAGGCCCTGGTGCGCCACACCCTCGCGGAGCTGCTGGCCCGGGACCCCGCGTGGTCGGCCGGGATCGGTGAGCACCGCGTGGACGAGGTCGCCCGGATGCTGGTCCTGCTCGGCGGCGTCCCGCTGCGCTTCGCCATCACCGCCGAGGGCTACTCCCCGGCGCACGGCCTGCCGACCGAGGACCACGAGTCGGCGCTCACCCTCCTCCACCGTCTCCAGGAGAAGCTCGCATGACCCGCGCCCCCGCCCACCGCGCCGCACCGGGCTCCGGCTCCCGGCACCTCGCGCTGCTCTTCGTCGGCCTGATGCTCTCCATGCTGCTGGCCGCGCTGAACCAGACCGTCCTCAGCACGGCGCTGCCCACGATCGTGGGCGAGCTCAACGGGGTCGACGAGATGCTGTGGGTGATCACGGCCTACATCCTGGCCTCGACGATCATGATGCCCGTGTACGGCAAGCTCGGGGACCTGATGGGCCGCAAGCCCCTGCTCCTGGGCGCGATCCTGGTGTTCATGGCCGGCTCCGTGGTCGGCGCGCTCGCCGGCACCATCGAGGTCCTCATCGCGGCTCGCGCGATCCAGGGTCTCGGCGGCGGCGGGCTGATCATCCTCTCCCAGGCCGCGATCGCCGACGTGGTCCCGGCCCGGGAGCGCGGCAGGTACATGGGCGTCATGGGCGGGGTGTTCGCGGTGTCCTCGGTGGCCGGGCCGCTGCTCGGTGGCTTCTTCACCGAGGGCCCAGGCTGGCGCTGGGTCTTCTGGATCAACATCCCGCTCGGCCTGCTGGCGCTGGCCGGGGCCGTCCTGTTCCTCAAGCTGCCCCGGCACAGCGGCCGGCCGCGCCTGGACATCGGCGGCATGGTGCTGCTGGCCGTGGCCACGACCTGCCTGGTCCTGTTCGCCACCTGGGGCGGCGGCAAGTACGCCTGGACCGACCCCGTGATCCTCGGCCTGATCGCCGGGACGCTCGTGACCGCCGCGGCGTTCGTGGCCGTGGAACGGCGCACCGCCGAGCCCATCATCCCGATGCACCTGTTCCGCGAGCGCAACTTCGTCCTCACCACCCTCGCCGGGCTGCTCACCGGCGTGGCGATGTTCGGGGCCCTCGGCTACCTGCCCACCTACCTGCAGATGGTCTTCGGCGTCGACGCCACCCGGTCCGGGCTGCTGATGGTGCCGATGATGGGCACGATGCTCGTCACCTCGGTGCTCGCCGGTCAGGCCGTGAGCCGGACCGGGCGCTACAAGTGGCTGCCGGTGACCGGCAGCGTGATCGTGGCCGCCGCCATGGGGCTGCTCGCCACCCTGACCTCCGAGCAGGGGGTGTGGCACGTGTGCCTCTACATCGCCGTCCTCGGCCTGGGTCTGGGCCTGTCCATGCAGGTGCTCGTGCTGATCGTGCAGAACACCTTCCCCCTGCGCCAGGTCGGCACGGCCACCGCGGCGAACAACTTCTTCCGCCAGATCGGCGCCACCCTCGGCTCGGGAGTGGTCGGCAGCGTCTTCGCGAGCCGGCTGGCCGAGCTGATGGCCGAGCGCGTCCCGGCGGCCGCGCTCGAGGGCGGCGCCGGCGGGGCCAACTCGCTCACCCCCGCCGTGGTCGCGTCCCTGCCCCAGGCGCTGCAGGACCCGATCGTGACCTCCTACAACGACGCCCTGACGCCCATCTACCTGTGGATCATGCCCCTGGGGCTGCTGGCGGCCGCCGTGCTGTGCTTCGTCGCCGAGAAGCCGCTGGCCACCACGATCGAGCAGGACGTCGAGCCGGAGGCCCTCGCCGAGGGCCGCCTCGTGGTCACCGCCGACGAGCCCGCCGCGCCGCGCGCCGACGACGAGGACCGGGACGCCGGCGACGACGCGCGGGATGCCCGCGGCGCGCTGGCCGGGACGCGGAGCGCTCCGTAGGCTGAGGACGGCGCACGGGCGGTGGCCCCGGGGCGCACACGGACCGGACCGGACGAGCTCCGGAACGGACGAGCAGAGGAGCAGCGGATGGGTCTGAGCAAGGGCACCAGGGTCACGTGGAACACCCCGCAGGGCAGGACCGAGGGGAAGGTCGTCGAGAAGAAGACCGAGGACTTCGAGCTCGACGGACGCACGTACCGCGCGAGCACGGACGATCCGCACTACATCGTGGAGTCCGACAGCTCCGGGGCCCGCGCGACCCACAAGGCGGACGCCCTCACCGAGGCCTAGCCGGAGACCGGCCCCGCCGCGGGCCCGAGGACGGGCGCGGCGGCAGGCGGGCGGGACGCGGCGTTCAGCCGCGGACGCCGGGCGTGCCCCAGACGAACGGACCGAAGGACGGACCGGCCGGTTCGAGGTACTCGACGTCGGACGCCGGGACCAGGGCGCCCGGGCTGTACCCGTCGGCCTCGCAGCGCACCAGGACGACCATGCCCAGCTCGACCGGGTCGTAGGGCGCGCACAGCACCATCTCGCCCGCCCGCAGGTTCAGCCCCGCGCGGTCGGTGCGCATCCGGTAGCGCGCCACGTGGGAGACGGTGATGGAGGAGATCGGGTCGACGACCGGACCCACGCCGATGCCGGGGAGGACGTCGAGGGGTCCCGTGTCGTCGGGAACAGGGGTCAGTTCGGAAAGGCTCATGGCGGGGATCTCCAGTCGTGCGAGCGCATCGGGAGCTGCAGAAGGTCCCGGTGCCGGGCGGGTGTGCTCGACCACGCTGTCCCTTCCCATGATAGAGAGCCACGTCACACAGGGGAAGAGTCCTTCGCATCGGTCCACGGGCCGCCGGCCGCGGTGCACGAACTTGCAGACGCCGGCGTCCCGGCCGTCGCCGGGCGTCACACAGTCACGGTTCCCGAGCACGTGACCCCTTTCTGACTTGGGCGGACAGGCGGCACAGCCGAGTGTGACGCACGGAACGCCCCGAGGTCTGCGGTGCGGCCCCGCCGCGCGCCTACATTCACTGACATGAGCTACGAGGGGTCGATGCCGTGATCACGATCAACATGAACAACGCCGCGCTCTGCCGGCTGGAGCAGCAGGACCGGGGGCGGCCCGGCGCGCTGCCGGAACGGCGGTCCACCGCCGCGGGCACCGGCCCGCTGGACGCCCGGAAAACCGCCCGGGAGACCACCCGGCGGCCCGATGAGGCTCCCCCGATGCCGGAGCACACCAGGGGCTGATGCCCCGGTCCGGCTCAGCGGCTGCCGACGAGGCCGGACGCCCGCAGGGCGCCGAGGTGGGCCTGGCGGCCGGCGCCGACGATGCCGGCGGCGTTGCGCAGCTGCGCGGGGGCCACGCGGGCGCGCAGCCGCAGGTGCGGCAGGAACTCCTGGTGCCGTTCGCTGATGCCTCCGCCGAGGACGATGAGATCCGGGGAGATCAGGCGCTCGAGGTGGGACAGGTAGCGCTGGAGCCGGTCCGTGTAGGTCGGCCAGTCCAGGGCCTCCTCCATCCGGGCGGAGGCGCCGGCCCAGCCGTCCACGTCCCGGCCGTCCAGCCACACGTGGCCGAACTCGCTGTTGGGGATCAGCTCCCCGTCCAGGAACAGCGCCGAGCCGATCCCGGTGCCCAGCGTGATCACCAGCACCGTCCCGCTCGCGCCGCGGGCGGCGCCGAAGCGCACCTCGGCCAGCCCGGCGGCGTCGGCGTCGTTGAGCACCGCCACCTCACGCCCGAGTCCGGCGGCGAGCAGCTCCCGGGCGTCCGTGCCGATCCAGGAGTCGTCGAGGTGGGCGGCGGAGCGGGCGATGCCGTGGTCGATGATCGCCGGCACGCCCACGCCGACCCCTGCCAGGGGCCCGCCCGGCCCGGGCTCGCGCTCCAGCTTCTCCAGGACCCCGCGCAGGACGGCCACCACCGCGGCCGGGGTGGCCGGCGCCGGCGTGGGCACCCGGCGCACCGGGCCCACGGTGGTGCCGCGGACCGGGTCCACCACCGCGTACTTGATGGTCGTTCCGCCGATGTCCACCCCGAGGCAGCGGGCGTCGTCGTCGCCCCCGTCGGAGACGGGCGGGACGGTCGGGGGCGTCCGGACGGACGGCAGGGCACAGGTCATCTCACGGTCCTGGATCGAGGCGGGGACGGCGCGCCCTCGGGCGGGCGGCGCCTGTTCGACTGTACAACCGGGCGGGGACGGCAATTATTCGCACCGGCCCCGCCACCCGTCCGGCGCCACCGTCCCGCCCCGGGCGTTCCCTACAATCGAGGGGTCCCGGTCACCCCGGCTAGCGCCCGCGCCCCGCCCGGCGCCCCGGCGTCCCGCCGCCTCTCGAAGGGCTTCCCCGCATGACCACTCCCACCACCGCCGCGTGGCCCGTCCCGCCGAGGACCACCAACCGGGTGCTGCTCGCCTGCTGGCTCGCGATCCTGGCCGAGGGGTACGACGTCGGCGTGCTCGGCGCCGTGCTGCCCGCCCTCGCGGAGCACCGGGAGTGGGACCTCACCCCGCTGGAGCTCGGCGGCCTCGGCTCCTACGCCCTCGTCGGCATGCTCATCGGGGCCATGGTCATCGGCACGCTCTCGGACCGGATCGGCCGGAGGAGGATGCTGCTGGTCTCGATGGCCATCTTCACCACCATGCAGCTGGGCGCCGCACTGGCCCCCACCCCGGAGGTCTTCGGGCTCTTCCGGCTGCTCGGCGGCCTGGGCATGGGCGGGATCATCCCGGTGGCCGCGGCCCTGACCATCGAGTACTCGGCGCCGCGGCGCCGGTCCTTCAACTACGGCGTGATGTACTCCGGCTACTCCCTCGGCATCCTGGCCGCCGCGCTCGTGGCGATCGTCCTGCTGCCTACGCTGGGCTGGCGCTGGGTGGTCGGCGTCGGGTTCCTGCCCGTGGTCCTGCTGCCGCTGGTGGCCAGGCTGCTGCCCGAGTCCCTCGAGTACCTCATGGGCAAGGGCCGCCGCGAGGAGGCCGCCCGCCTGGCCGAGCGGCTGCACGTGACACCGTTCGTCGAGGGCGACTGGACGCCGGTGCTCTCCGAGCAGGCGAAGGCGCGGTCCGTGGGCTGGAAGCAGTCCCTGGCTGCCATGTTCTCCGGCGGCTACCTGACCGCCACGGTGTTCTTCTGGGTCTCCCTCTTCTGCGGCATGGTCCTGGTCTACGGCCTCAACACGTGGCTGCCCTCGATCATGCGCTCGGCCGGCTACGAGCTCGGCCCGGCCCTGACGTTCCTGGTGGTCTTCAGCCTCGCCTCGGCCGCCGGCGGCATCGCCCTGGGCCGCGCCGCGGACGCGTACGGCAAGAAGCTGATCCTGGTGGTCTTCTACCTGCTGGGCGGGGCGGGGATCCTGCTGCTGATGTTCCCCAACAGCATCGTGGTCAACTACGTGTTCGTGGCCCTGGCCGGCATCGGCTCGATCTCCACCTCGCTCGTGCTCACCGGCTGGGTGGCCGAGTACTACCCCGCCCACTCCCGCGCCACCGCCACCGGATGGGCCCTGTCCTTCGCCCGCATCGGCGCGATCTCGGGCCCGCTCATCGGCGGCTGGATCGGCTCGATGGCCCTGCCGTTCCAGTGGAACTTCATCGTCTTCGCCGCCGTGGCCCTGGTCGCCGCCGGGTCCGTGGAGCGCCGCGTAGGTCTCGTCGAGGTCCTCCGGGGTCGACGTGCGCCGGCCCTCCACGTACACCACGTTGTCCACCAGCGTCACCGCGTGCTACCTCC
>NZ_PDDL01000134.1:0-8043 GCF_020833785.1 Kocuria sp. CCUG 69068 | reverse complement strand
CAACCACGCGCTCGGGCATGTTGGCCTGTACCGCGAGTTCGACACACCATCAGACGCTTCGGTGCACGAGGCCGAGCAGCCACACCGGGACCCCGCACCGGCTCGGGAGACGTCGGCTGCCCGGCGCCGCGCGCCCACGGGCCGGTTGACGGACAGCGCCGGGGCGCGGCCCTCCGCGAGCGCGCCGCGGACCTGGGCCGCGGCGCCGAGCAGGCGGGCAGCGGCGCGGGCCGGAGCGCGGGCCGTGGCAGAAACGGGCGGCGGGCCGCCCGTCCCCGGGCGACCCGGCGCGTCCGGGGCGCGCGGGGCGCCGCCGGGCGCCGGATCGAACAGGGGCGCGAGCAGGGTCAGCGCCGCGAGACCGTCGGCGAGCACGTGGTGCCACCGGATCAGCAGGCCGACCCGGCCGCCGGCGAGGCCGGGGAGCAGCCACAGCTCCCACAGGGGCCGGTCCCGGGGCAGCGGGACGGCGGCGATCCCGGCGCACACCCGGAGCAGGCTCTCCTCGTCCCCGGGCGGCGGCACCGGACGGCTGCGCACGTGCCGGGAGACGTCGAAGACCGGGTCGTCGAGCCACACGGGGCGTCCGCCCCCGGGGCGGGTGAGCAGCCGGCGAAGCGGCCGGACGTCCCGGGTGCGCCGCTCGACGTGCTCCCGCACCTCCGCCAGCCGGACGCGCCCGCCGGCATCGAGGAGGGGACCGGCCTCCAGGAGGGCCAGGGCCGCGACGTGCATGGGCACCCCGCGCCGCTCCACGCGGAGGTTGGCCTCGTCCAGGGCGCTGATCCGCTCCCCGGTCCGCGCCCGGCGGCACTGCATGCCCATGTCGGTGCTCCGCTCTGGCCGGAGGACTCCCTCGTCCACCACGGTACGCCGCCCCGGCACGGAGCGCCCCTAGGATGGCACCCATGCACCGAGCGATCTGCCCCGGCTCCTTCGACCCCCTGCACAACGGCCACGTGGAGGTCGTCGCGCGCGCCGCGGCGCTCTTCGACGAGGTCGTCGTCGCGGTCTCCACCAACCCGCACAAGCGCTACCGCTTCGACGCTGACCGGCGGCTGGCCCTGGTGGCGGAGAGCCTCGCGGACGTCGCCGGCGTCGTCGTCGAGCCCATGGGCGCGGGCCTCCTCGCGGAGTACGCGGCGCAGCGGGGGGCGGTGGCCCTGGTCAAGGGGCTGCGCTCGGGCGAGGACTTCGAGTACGAGGTGCCGATGGCCACGATGAACCGCCACCTCACGGGGGTGGAGACGGTCTTCCTGCCCGGCGACCCTCGGTTCCTGCACCTGTCCTCGACCCTCGTGAAGGAGGTCCAGGGCCTCGGCGGCGACGTCTCCGGGTTCGTGCCGGCGCCCGTGCTGCGGGCCCTGCAGGGCTGAGCGGGCGCGGCCCGTCCCGGCGCGCCCGGACCCGGCCCGTTTGAGAACGCGCAGGGCGGCACGCTAACATGGTCTGTCGGTCAGAATTTCACCAGGAGTCAGTCATCAGTCGCGAGAACAGTTCGCCCCTCACCATCGGTGTCCGGGACCTCGAGCACCGCCCGGGGACGATGCGACGCCTGGAAGAAGTTGTGCCCGCGCCGGAGAACTTCGGCAACGCACTCATCGGCGCCCCGGAGGGCTCGGACATCGACCTGGACCTCCGGCTGGAATCCGTCCACGACGGGATCCTGGTGTCCGGCACGGCCGCCGTGGCCATCCACGGCGAGTGCAGCCGGTGCCTCGACCCGATCGACTACGATCTGGACGTCGACGTGCAGGAGCTCTACGTCTTCGACCCCGCCGCCGACGGCGGGGAGGACTCCGAGGACGACCAGATGTATGAAGTTCAGGACGAGACCATCGACCTCGAGCCCATGCTTCGGGACGCAGTGATCACGCAGCTGCCGTTCCAACCGGTGTGCCGGGAGGACTGCCAGGGGTTGTGCGCCCAGTGCGGCGCGCGCCTGGAGGACGACCCGGGACACCACCACGAGGTGCTCGATCCTCGCTGGAGCGCCCTGTCGGGGCTGCTCGAGCAGGACACCTCGACCCAGACGACCGAACCGAGAGAAGAGAGATAGCCGTGGCTGTTCCGAAGCGGAAAATGTCCCGTGCCAACACCCGTGCACGCCGTTCGCAGTGGAAGGCGACCGCGCCCAAGCTGGTCAAGACCGTCGAGAACGGCAAGGTCACCTACAGCCTGCCGCACCAGGCGAAGGTCGTGACCGACTCCGCCGGCACCGCGCTGTTCCTGGAGTACAAGGGCCGCAAGGTGGCCGACGCCTGACCACGGTGACCTCCACCGCGACACCTCAGGACCTGCTGGAGCGTCTCGGCGTCGACATCGACGCCGGGACGCTTCGTCTTGCCCTGACCCACCGCTCCTACGCGTACGAGCACGAGGGGCAGGGCCACAACGAGCGGCTCGAGTTCCTCGGGGACTCCGTGCTGGGTCTCGCGGTCACCGACGAGATCTTCCACCGCTACCCCGACGACTCCGAGGGCAACCTCGCGAAGATCCGCTCGGCCGTGGTCAGCACCCGCACGCTCGCCGACCTCGCCCGGTCCCTGGACGTGGGCCCCCACATCCGCCTGGGCAAGGGCGAGGTGCGCACCAATGGGCACGAGAAGGCCTCGATCCTCGCCGACACCATGGAGGCGCTGATCGGCGCCGTGTACGTGAGCACCGGCCTCGACGCGGCCCGGGCCTTCGTGCTGCGGCTCGTGGTGCCCCTGCTCGAGGACGGCTTCGTGATGAGCGAGGGCCGGGACTGGAAGACCGAGATCCAGGAGCTCGCGGCGGCCCGCGCCCTGGGCCCCGTGCGCTACGCCGTGGAGGGCACGGGCCCCGACCACGACCGCCGCTACGAGGCGCACGTGCTCGTCGGCGGTCAGGACCACGGCACGGGCACCGGCACCACCAAGAAGGAGGCCGAGCGCTCCGCCGCGGCGCAGGCCTACGCGACCCTGGTGGCCCGCCGCGGTGGCTGAGCGCGCGCCCCGGAGCGCCCGTGCCTGAGCTGCCCGAGGTCGAGGTGGTCCGCCGCGGGGTGGAGCGCTGGGTGGTCGGCCGCCGGATCGAGTCCGTGCAGGTCCTGGACCCCCGCTCGGTGCGCCGCCACGAGCCCGGCCCCGTCTCCTTCGGCCACGAGCTCGACGGCGCGGTCGTGGCCGACGCGGTGCGCCGCGGCAAGTTCCTGTGGCTGCCGCTGACCGGGGCGGACGGCGCCCCGCCGCAGGAGGCGCTGCTGGTGCACCTGGGGATGAGCGGGCAGCTGCTGGTCAAGGACGCAGGGCTGCCCGACGAGAAGCACCTCAAGGTGCGGCTGGGCCTGTCCGAGCGCCCCGGCACCCCGGCGGAGCTGCGCTTCGTGGACCAGCGGATCTTCGGCGGCATGCTCCTCGACCGGCTCGTCCCCACCGACGACGGCGCCCCGGGCGGCCGCTCGGCCACGGGCGTCCCGCTGGTGCCCGCCCGGGCCGCCCACATCGCCCGGGACCCGCTGGACCCCGCCTTCGACGCGGAGCGCCTCCACGACCGGCTGCGCCGGCGCCGGACCGGGCTCAAGCGCGCGCTGCTGGACCAGGCGCTGGTCTCCGGGATCGGCAACATCTACGCGGACGAGGCCCTGTGGCAGGCGCGCCTGCACTGGGCGCGGCCCACCGACACGCTCCGGCGGCCCGAGACGCTGCGCCTTCTCGCGGCCGTCCGCGAGGTCATGGACCGCGCGCTGGCGGCCGGCGGGACGAGCTTCGACTCCCTCTACGTCAACGTCAACGGCGAGTCCGGCTACTTCGCCCGCTCCCTCTCCGCCTACGGCCGGGCCTCCCTGCCCTGCCCGCGCTGCGCGGAGGAGGGGCGGAGCACCCTGATCGTGCGGGAGCAGTTCATGAACCGCTCCTCCTACCGCTGCCCGGTCTGCCAGCGCACGCCCCGCAACGCCCGGTTCTGAGACCGGGCCCCGGGCGGGGCACGGGGGGCGCCGGTCCCCGGCGGCCCGGAATCGATCAGCTTCCTTTCCAACTTCCTGCGCGTGTAGGCTCGTCGAGGACGTGCGGCTCGCCATGATCCCGTCGGGGAAGACCCCGCGCCGGCCCCGCACCGTCCTCCACCCTCCGTGGCGGCCGCCCCTGCGGTCGCGACCCCCGGTCACCGCCGGCACCAGGAGCCGCACCCGGTTCCGGAGGCCGCCGTGCGCCCGGGCGGGCGCCCCCTTCCGCCGCACCCGCACTGCTGCACGCACACTTCTGCACCCACACCCTCCGAGGAGCACCTCTTGCGCACCGTCAACGCCTACGCCGCCCCGTCCGCCGGCGCACCGCTGGTCCCGACCACTCTCGAGCGCCGGGACCTCGGCGCCCACGACGTCCTCATCGAGATCAAGTACGCCGGGATCTGCCACTCCGACCTGCACACCGTCCAGGGGGACTGGGGCCCCCAGCAGTACCCGCTGACCCCCGGGCACGAGATCGCCGGGATCGTCACCGAGGTCGGCGCCGGCGTCACCCGCCACGCGGTCGGCGACCGGGTCGGGGTCGGGTGCATGGTCAACTCCTGCGGCGAGTGCGCCAACTGCCGGGCCGGCGACGAGCAGTACTGCCTCGACGGCGCCGTGATGACCTACGGCGCCGAGGACCGGGACGGCACCGTCACCCAGGGCGGGTACTCCACCCACGTGGTGGTCACCGAGGACTTCGTGCTGCGCATCCCGGAGGGCATCGAGCTCGACGTCGCCGCGCCCCTGCTGTGCGCCGGCATCACCACCTTCTCCCCGCTGAACCACTGGAAGGCCGGCCCCGGCAAGAAGGTCGCCGTCGTGGGTCTGGGCGGGCTGGGGCACCTGGGCGTGAAGATCGCCCACGCCATGGGCGCGGAGGTCACGGTGCTCTCCCAGTCGCTGCGCAAGAAGGAGGCCGGGCTGGCCCTGGGCGCCGACGCCTACTACGCCACGAGCGACCCGCAGACGTTCGAGGAGCTGGCCGGGACCTTCGACCTGGTCCTCAACACGGTCAGCGCGAAGATCGACCTCGACGCCCACCTGTCGTTGCTGAACGTCAACGGGGCCATGGTCAACGTCGGCGCCCCGGCGGAGCCGCTGGACGTCAACGTGTTCTCGCTGCTGGCCAACCGCCGCACCTTCGCCGGGTCCATGATCGGCGGCATCGGGGAGACCCAGGAGATGCTCGACTTCTGCGCCGAGCACGGGGTGGGCGCCGAGATCGAGGTCATCTCGGCCGAGCAGATCAACGAGGCCTACGAGCGGGTGCAGAACTCGGACGTGCGCTACCGGTTCGTGATCGACACCGCCACGCTGGTCTGATCCCCGGCCCCGCGCACCCCCGGGGCGACCGCACGTGCGGCCGCCCCGGGGGTGCGCCGCGCGCAGACCGCCGACCGGCCCGCCGCCCGACGCGGCGGGGGATCAGCGGGCGGCGGTGGACCCGGTGGCGGGCATCGGGGCGTCGTGGGCGCCCAGGGTGTGGGTCCGGTTGTACTCGGCCAGCCGCGCCATGCCCTCCTCGACCGTCACGGACGGCGTCCAGTCGAGCACCTCGCGGGTGCTCTGCTGCTCGAACCAGTGGGCCGTGGACATCTGCTCGGCCAGGAAGGCCGTCATCGGCGGCTCGTCCGCCCCCGGGCGGAGCGCCCACACCTTCTCGATGACCGTGCCCGCGAGGCGGGCCAGGACGCCGGGGACCCGGCGCGTGGGCGGCTCCACGCCGGCCGCCCGGCAGAAACCCGCCACGAGCTCGCCCACGGTGCGGGGCTGGCCGTTCGTGACCACCAGCGCCCGTCCGTGCGCCCACTCGATCCGCTCCAGCGCCCGCACGACCGCCTCGGCCGCGTTGTCCACGTAGGTGGTGTCGATCAGGGCCGCCCCGTGGTCCAGCAGCGGCAGCCGCCCCTTCGCGGCGCGGTCGACGATCCGCTCGACCAGCTGGGTGTCCCCGGGGCCCCACACGATGTGCGGGCGCACGGCCGTGACGCGCATCCCACGGCCGTCGGCCTCGAGCGCGAGCAGCTCGGCCGCGGCCTTGGACCGGGCGTAGTTGCCGCGGGCGTGCACGGGGTCGGCCGCCCGGGCGGGCTCGCCCACGATGGAGTCGCCCGTGTGGGCGACCGACGGCGAGGAGACGAACACCACGTTGTCCACGCCGGCCCGCCGCGCGGTCTCCAGGACCACGCGGGTGCCGGTGACGTTGGTCAGCACGAACTCGTCCCAGTCCCCGGCGAAGGAGACCTTGGCGGCGAGGTGCACGACGTCGTCGACGCCCTCCATGGCCCGCGCCACGGCGTCCGGGTCCGTGACCGAGCCCAGGACCTCCTCGACGTTCGGCTGGTCGGCCAGCGGCGCGTGCCGGCGCTGGAGCAGCCGGACCGTCCAGTGGCGGGCGGCGAGCAGCCGCGCCACGTGCTCCCCGAGCATCCCGGAGGCGCCGGTGACGAGCACCGTCCGCCCGTCGCCGGACAGCTCCTGCCGCTCGCGCTCCACCTCGTGGCTGCCGGTGCCGGCCGGCGGGGCGCCCTCCGTCACGGAGGCGTCGTAGGCGGGGACCTTGTCGTCGTGCGTGCCGTCCTGGCGGTGCTTGCCGTTCACGGGTTCCTGATCCTTCCTCCGGCCAGGGCGTGCTCCGCCCATCCGGCCAGCAGGGCTCGGTCGATCTTGGAGTTGTGCCGGATGTCGGTGGGGTGCTCGGGGACCACGAGCACGGCCGCGAGGTCCAGGCCCGTGGCCTCGCGCACGGCGGCGCGCACGGCACCGGAGAGCAGCGGGTCGGCAGGGCCCGGGCGCGGGGCCGCCGGGACGGTCTCCACGACGGCCACGGGCACCTGCGTGCCCGCCGGGCCGACCCCGACGACGGCGGTGCGGCCGACGCCGGGCACGGTCCGGGCCGCGTGCTCCGCGGCGACCGGCGTCAGCACGCCGCCGGCGGAGACGATGACGTGGGCGAGGCGGCCCTCGACCCACAGCCGCCCGGCGGCGTCGAAGTGCCCGACGTCCCCGGTGCGGTGCCAGCCGGGCAGCTGGGTGCTGAGGTGCTCCGTGTGCCAGAGCCTGTCGTAGCGGTCCTTGACGTGCGGGGCGCGGGCGACGATCTCACCGGTGACCCCGGGCTCGGTGGTGATCCCGTCGTCGGGGACGCCGTCCGGGCCCAGGGCGGTGACCCCCAGCTCGGCGCCGTGCACGGCGGTGCCCACGCACACGCCGTTGCCGGCGCCGGCCACGGCGGATCCCGCGCTGTCCAGGCCGGCCTGCCGGATGGTCCCGAGGGTCACGTCCGTGAGGGGCAGCCCCTCGGTCATCCCGTAGGGGGTGTGCAGCGTCGCCGCGGGTACGAGCTCCTGCAGCTGCTCCAGGAGCGGCTCCGGGAGGGGGGCCCCGGCCGAGAGCACGAGCTCCACGAGCTCGAGCGCCCGCCGCTGCCCCTCGTCGAGCTCGTGCCGGGTCGCGAGGACGTTGGCGATCGCCGCGGGGGAGAGGAACACGGCCGTGGCCTGGATGGCCGAGGCGGCGTCGGCCAGAGCGCGGGCGGTGAGGGTCTTCGGCGCGGTCACGTCCATGTCCGGGGTCACGGACGTGGTGCCCATGGCGGGCCCGAGCAGCGCGAAGGGCGCGAAGCCCGCCACGAGCCCCGTGCCGGCGGTGAGCCCGTACGTGCCGCGCACGGCGTCCCGCATGGCGGAGAGCTGGCGGTGGGTGTAGACGACGCCCTTGGCCGGGCCCGTGGACCCGGAGGTGAACAGCACCGCGGCGTCCGCGTCCGGGTCCGGCGCAGGCAGGTCGGCGCGCGGGGCCGAGTCCAGCAGCGCGGGGACGTCGTGCGCCACGCCGAGGGCCCGGCGGGACACGGGGTCGAGGGCCTCGAGCGAGATCCGGGTGCCCGGCCAGCCGAGGGCCCGGCCGGCGACGAGCGCCCTGCGGATGCCCACGAGCCAGGCCGGGGCGGCCCCCCGCAGCGCCCGGGTGAGGCCCTTGGGGCCGAGTCCGGAGTCCGCCACGACGACGACGGCGCCGATGCGCAGGCACGCGTAGAGCAGCGCGGTGAGGTCGGAGCCCGGCGG
>NZ_PDDL01000133.1:0-8180 GCF_020833785.1 Kocuria sp. CCUG 69068 | reverse complement strand
CGCCGGCGCTCGAGCGCTCGGGGCTGACGGCGTGGCCCGAGGAGGACCTGCCGCGCAGCGTGGAGACGACGGTGGCGGGCCAGCGGATCACCGGGTGGCCGGCGCTCGTCCCCGAGCGTCCCCGGGCCGCGGGGAGCCGGCCCGCCGGCCGGGAGGCCACGGTGGCCGTGCGCATCCTGTCCTCCGCCGCCGAGCAGCGGGCCGCCCAGCGCCGCGGGGTGATCACGCTGCTGCAGCTGCGCATCCCCTCCCCCGAGCGGTACGTGCTGGAGCACCTCAACAACCGGGAGAAGCTGGTCTTCACGCAGAACCCGCACGGGTCGGTGACCGAGCTCATCGCGGACTGCACGGTCGCGGCCATCGACAAGCTCACGCCGCCCGAGCCCCCCTTCACCCGGGCGGAGTTCGACGCGCTGCACGAGCACGTGCGGGCCGAGCTCATCGACACCGTCTTCCAGGTCACCGCGCTCGTGGAGCAGGTGCTCTCCGGAGCCGCCCGGATCCGCAAGCAGCTCAAGCGGTCGTCCTCGCTCGCCGCGGTGAACTCGCTCAACGACGTCAAGGCCCAGCTCGAGCACCTCGTGCACCCGGGCTTCGTCGCCGCCACCGGCTACGACCAGCTCCAGCACCTGCCCCGCTACGTGCGGGCGATGGAGGTGCGGCTCGAGAAGCTCGCCGGCCACCTGCAGCGGGACACGGTCGGGATGCTCGCCGTGCAGAAGCTCGAGGACGACTACGACGCCGCGCTGGACGCCCTGCCGACGCACGCCCCGGTCCCGGACGAGCTGCGCCGGGTGGCCTGGATGATCGAGGAGCTGCGGGTCTCGCTGTTCGCCCAGGAGCTGGGCACCGCCCACACCGTCTCGGAGAAGCGGATCCGCAAGGCCCTCAAGGACGCCCTCGGGGCCGCCCGGGCCTGACCCGGCGGCCGGTCAGGCCTGCGGCACGGCGGACCCGTGCCCGGCCTCGACGAGGGCGGCCCGGATCCGCTCCGCGGCCTCGTCCATCCAGGCGGGGTCCGGGTCGCGGAGCACGTTGACGAACTGGAACTGCTCGACCGTCTCCGCCGGCCACACGTGCACGTGGGTGTGCGGGACCTCGAAGCCCTGGATCATCTGGCCCACCCGCGCCGGCCGCCAGACGGCGTCGATGGCCCGCCCGATGCGCTGGGAGACCACCATCAGGTGCGCCGCCAGGTCCTCCGGCAGGTCGACCCAGTGGTCGTGCTCCTCGCGCGGGACCACGAGCGTGTGGCCCTGCGCGAGCGGGTCGATCGACAGGAAGCCGACGCAGCGCTCGTCCTGCCAGACGAAACGGCCGGGGATCTCCCCCTCGATGATCTTCGTGAAGACGGTGCTCACAGGTGCTCCCTTTCGGTGGTGGGTCGGGTGCGGTCGGCGGGCCGGGCGGTCCCGCGGCTACAGGGCGACGCGCTCGCCGACGGCGAGGTGGCGGTACTCGGCCCCGTACTTGGCGGCGAACGAGGTGAGCTGGCCCTCGATCACGCCGAGGCCGTTGTCGGAGAGCAGGCCGTCGTGGATCTGGAAGACCCGCTCGGGGCGCACGGACACCACGAAGTCGACGACCTCCGCCAGCTTGTTCCACGGCGCGTGGATCGGCGCCAGCAGCACGGGGGCGGAGAGCCCGTGCGGGACCACCAGCGAGTCGCCGGGGTGGTAGACCGTGTCCTCGACCAGGTAGCCGATGTTGTCCACGGTGCGGATGAGCGTGTGGATCAGCGCGTGCTGGCCGCCGAACGTCCGCACGGTGAAGCCCTCGAGCTCCAGCACGGTCTCGGGCTCGGCGTCGTGGATCGCGTGGCCCTCCCCCAGGGCCTCCCGGAGCCCCGCGGCCACCGGGGCCGGGGCGTACACCTGCACCTCCGGGTGCGCCCGGAGGTGCGCGTGCACCGGCTCGGGGTCGAGGTGGTCCGGGTGCTCGTGCGTGACGAGCAGGACGTCGGCCCCGTCGAGGGCCTCCGCCAGCTCCTCCCGTCCGGAGAACTTGCCCGGGTCGATCACCAGGACCCTGCCCTCGTTCTCGAGCCGCACGCACGAGTGGGTGTACTTGATGAGCTCCATGGGCCCACCCTAACCCCGGGTCCTCCCGGCTCCCACCGGCCGACGGGGCACGTTCCGCGCGGTCCTTGTTAAGCTGGTGCCCGGCCCGGGCACCAGCGACGAGAGGACGAGGCGTGAGCGTGAGAACCAGCGGGGGGAGCGCCGGGGAGGTCCGCAACACCCGGCAGCGCCGCGCCGTCGCGCGGGCGCTCGCGTCCCTGGAGGACTTCATCTCCACGCAGGACCTGCACGCCCTGCTGCGGGAGCGCGGCGACTCCGTCTCCCTGGCCACGACCTACCGGATCCTGCAGTCGATGTCCGAGCTCGGCGAGCTGGACGTCCTGCGCAGCGACGACGGCGAGGCGATCTACCGCCGCTGCGCCGCCGAGCACCACCACCACCACCTGGTGTGCCGCCGCTGCGGCGCCGCCGTGGAGCTCGAGGCCCCCGCGGTCGAGGAGTGGGCCGGGCGCACCGCCGCCGCCCACGGCTTCACCGAGGTGGACCACACGGTCGAGATCACCGGCCTGTGCGCCGCCTGCGCGGCGCGGCGGGCCGATGGCTGAGCCGGGCCCGTCCCGCGGCGTCTTCGTCCTGGCGGTCAACCCGTGCGCCGGCCGCGGCCGGGCCCTCGAGGACGCCCACCGGGCCGCGGAGCTCCTGCGGACCGGCGGTGACGAGGCCGTGGTGCTCTCCGCCGCGGACCTCGGCACCCTGGTGGGGCTGGTGCGCGACCGGCTGCGGGCGCACGCCCTCACCACCCGGGCGCTCGTGGTCGTGGGCGGGGACGGGATGGTGCAGGCCGGCCTCGGCGTGCTCGTGGAGCTCGCCGCGCAGGGCGTCGACGTCCCGCTGGGCGTGGTGCCGTGCGGGACCGGCAACGACCTGGCCCGCCACCTGCGCGTGCCGCTCCGGGACCCGGTGGCCGCGGCCGGGCGGATCCTGCGCCGGCTCGACGACCCCCGGGACCGCCGCCTCGACGTGGGCCGGGTGCGCTTCGCGGACGGCCGCACGTCCTGCTTCGCGACCGCCCTGTGCGCGGGCTTCGACGCCGTGGTCAACGAGCGGGCCAACCGGTGGCTGCGCCCGGCCGGCTCCTCCCGCTACCTGCTGGCCGTCCTGGGGGAGATCGCGCGGCTGCGCACCGTCCACTACCGGCTCGAGATCGAGGACGCCGGCGGCCGGCGCCGCACGGAGCGCCGGGACGGGGTCCTGCTGAACGTCGCCAACACGTCGTCGATCGGGGGCGGCCTGCGGATCGTGCCCGACGCCCGGGCGGACGACGGGCTGCTGGAGCTGTTCACCGTGGCGCCCCTGGGCCGGGCCCGGTTCCTGCTCCTGTTCCCCCGGCTGTTCTCGGGCCGCCACGTGGCGCTGGAGAGCGTGCGGATCGAACGGGTCCGCGCCGTGGCCGTGGACGCCCCGGACGTCACCGTCTACGCGGACGGGGAGCGCCTCGGCCCGCTGCCCGTGCGCGTGGACGTGCTCCCCGCGGCGGTCCGCGTCCTGGCCTGAGCCGGGGCCCGGTCGCGGCGCCGGGCGCCGGCCCTTCAGCGCGGCGGCTCCGAGGTGTCCACCCGGTCCCCGCGGCGCTGCCGCCGGTCCTGGGTGGTGTCCCGGATCTCGCCCACCAGCTCCTCGATGACGTCCTCGAGGAACAGCACGCCCAGGGTCTGCCCGCCGGCGTCGACCACGCGCGCCAGGTGCGAGCCCGTGCGCTGCATCGCCGCCAGCGCGTCGTCGATCTCGATGCCGGGACGCAGGTTCGCCAGCGAGCGCACCCGGGTCACCGGCACCGGCTCGTTGTAGCGGCTCTCCGGGATCGAGAGCACGTCCTTGATGTGCAGGTAGCCGTTGAGCTCGCCGTCGTCCTCCGTGAGGGCGAAGCGGGAGAAGCCCGTGCGGGCCACCGCCTTCTCGACGTCCGCCGCGGAGGCGTCCTCGGGCAGCGTGACGAGCTGGTGCAGCGGCACCATCACGTCGGCGGTGCGCTTGGAGGAGAACTCGAGCGCGCCGGAGAGCAGGCCCGTCTGGTCCGCCACCGTGCCCTCCTTCGTGGACTCCGCCACGATGGACTGGAGCTCGTCCAGGGTGAAGGTCGAGGACACCTCGTCCTTCGGCTCGATGCCCATGAGCTTCAGGACGTGGTTCGCCGTCCAGTTCAGCGTGGCGATCACCGGCTTGACCATGCGGGAGACGAGCACGAGCGGGGGCGCCAGCAGCAGCACGGCGCGGTCCGCGGCGGACACCGACATGTTCTTCGGCACCATCTCGCCGAACACCACGTGCAGGAAGGTGACCACGAGCAGGGCCGTGAGGAACCCGCTGACGTCGGCGACCTCGGCCGGCACGCCCAGGTGGACCAGCGGGCCGGAGACGATGTGGTGCAGCGCCGGCTCGGAGATGTTGAGGATCAGCAGCGAGCACACGGTGATGCCCAGCTGGCAGCAGGCCAGCATGAGGGACACGTGCTCCATCGCGTACAGCGCGGTCCGGGCCCGCTTGTTGCCCTCCTCGGCCAGCGGCTCGATCTGGCTGCGCCGCGCGGACATGACGGCGAACTCGCCGCCCACGAAGAAGGCGTTGCCCGCCAGGAGCACCACGAGCCACGCGAGGCCTGCCCAGTCGCTCATCGTGCGTCCTCCTCTCGGGCGCCGCTCTCGCGGGCCCCTGCGGGGGCGTCCTCGGGCTCGGCCGGTGCGGGGACGAACCGGATGCGGTCCACGCGGCGCCCCTCCATCCGGGCGACCTCGAGCACGCCGCCCTGGACGGGGACCACGTCCCCGGGCTTCGGGACCTGCCCGAGCCGGTCCATCATGAACCCGCCCATGGTCTCGTAGGCGGGACCGTCCTCGATGTCGAGCTCGGTGATCTGCTCGGAGACCTCGTCGGGGCGCATCAGCCCGGGGAAGTACCACTCGCCCGCCGCGGACTGCAGGGCGCCGAGGCTGAGCCGGTCGTGCTCGTCGGAGACCTCCCCGACCACCTCCTCCACGAGGTCCTCGAGGGTCACGACGCCGGCGGTGCCGCCCCACTCGTCGACGACGACGGCCATCTGGAGCCCGCCGGAGCGCAGCTGCACGAGCAGGGAGTCGAGGTGGACGGTCTCGGGCACGCGCAGGACGTCCTCCATGATCGCCCCGCACTCGAGGGCGGCGCGGCGCTCCGACGGCACGGCCACGGCCTTCTTGACGTGGACCACCCCGCGGACGTCGTCCGGGGAGTCGTCCATCACGGGGAACCGGGAGTGCCCGGTGCGGGAGGCGACGGCCACGACGTCCGCGACGGACTCGTGGGAGTCGAGCATCTGCACGCGGATCCGGGGCGTCATGACGTCCGCGGCCGTGCGCTCGGCGAAGGTGAGGGTCTTCGCGACGAACGCGGCGGTGCCGGCGTCCAGGGTGCCCATCTTCGCGGAGCGGCGGACCATCGAGGACAGCTCCTCCGGCGAGCGCGCGCCCGAGAGCTCCTCCTTGGCCTCCATCCCGAACAGGTGCAGGACCCGGTTGGCCACGCCGTTGAGGGTGACGACGAACGGCTTGAACACCGCGGTGAACACGAGCTGGGGACGGGCGACCAGCCGCCCCACCCGGAACGCCTCCGCGATGGCCCAGTTCTTGGGCACGAGCTCGCCCAGCAGCATGGACAGCAGCGTGGAGATGAGCATCGACAGTGCCAGGGTCGCTCCCCCGGCGGCCGCCACGGACAGACCGGTGAGCTCGGCGATCGGTTCCCGCAGGAAGGACTGGAGCGCCAGGTCCAGGGTGTAGCCGGTGAGAAGTGTGGTCAGTGTGATCCCCAGCTGGCAGCTGGAGAGCTGCGTGGACAGAGACTTGAGGCACTTCAGCAGCGGTTCCGCCGCGCGGTCGCCCTCTGCGATCGCCCGGCGCACCGTGGTCTGGTCGAGGGCCACGAGGGAGAACTCCACGGCCACGAAGAAGCCCGTGCCGAGGATGAGGAGCAGACCCGCCGCCAGGAGCAGCCATTCCATCAGGAGCGGCCTCCCGCGGCGGCCCGCCGGGCGGGGACGGGGCGGTCGGCGGCCGGGCGGCCGGGGGCGGAGCGGGGGACGGTGGGCGAGCCGGCTCGGGGGCCGCGGCGGGGGGCGCCGCGGCCGGGCCGGCAACTACTGAACGAGTCCATGAGAGCTCCAGGGTACCGGAGCGGGAGCCCTCCGGCGCCGGTTCAGGACCAGCTGACGGGGCGCGCCCTGCCCTCCTCGTAGCCGGACGCGGACTGGATGCCGACCACGGCCCGGGCCGCGAACTGCTCGAGGGTCGTGGCGCCCGCGTAGGTCATGGAGCTGCGCACGCCCGCGGTGATCTGGTCCACGAGGTCCTCCACGCCGGGGCGCTCGGGGTCGAGGTACATCTTGGAGCTGGAGATGCCCTCCTCGAAGAGCCCCTTGCGGGCGCGGGCGAAGGCGCCCTCGCCGCGGGTGCGCTCGCGCACGGCGCGGGTCGAGGCCATGCCGAAGCTCTCCTTGTACATGCGGCCGTCGGCGTCCACGTTCAGCTCGCCCGGGCCCTCGTGGGTGCCGGCGAACCAGGAGCCCACCATGACCTGGCTGGCCCCCGCCGCCAGGGCGAGGGCGACGTCCCGGGGGTGCTTCACGCCGCCGTCCGCCCAGACGTGCCGGCCCAGCCCGGCGGCGGCCTCGGCGCACTCGAGCACGGCGGAGAACTGGGGCCGGCCCACGGCGGTCATCATCCGGGTGGTGCACATCGCACCGGGGCCCACGCCGACCTTCACGATGTCCGCGCCGGCGTCGACGAGGTCCTGGACGCCGTCGGCGGTGACCACGTTGCCCGCCACGACGGGCACGTCGGGGGCCGCCGCGCGGACCAGCTCGAGGGCCTCCACCATCTTGCGCTGGTGGCCGTGGGCGGTGTCCACCACGAGCACGTCCACGCCGGCGTCGAGCAGCGCCCGGGCCTTGCCCCGGACGTCCCCGTTGATGCCCACGGCGGCGCCCACCCGGAGCCGGCCCGCGCCGTCCAGGGCGGGGGTGTAGATCGTGGAGCGGACCGTGCCCTTGCGGGTCAGCACGCCCACCACCGTGTCGCCGTCGAGCACCGGCGCCACGTGGGCGCGGGTCTGCGCGAGCCGGTCGTAGGCGGCGGCGAGGACGTCGTCGCCGGACCCGGCCCGGACCTCCGCCAGGGTGAACACCGGGGCGTCGGTGCGCATGATCGAGCCGAGCTGGGTGAAGCGGTCCACCTCGGCGCAGTCGGCCGCGAGCACCACCCCGCGGTAGGCCCGCCCCGGACCGCACACCACCACGGCGCCGTGGGGCCGCTTGTGCATGATGCCCAGGGCGTCGTGGACGGTGTCCTCGTCCCCGAGGACCACGGGGGTCTCGAAGCGCGGCGAGCGCTCCTTGACCCAGGACGTGACGTCCGCGATGACGTCCAGCGGGATGTCCTGCGGCAGGATGCCCAGACCGCCGCGGCGGGCCAGCGTCTCGACCATCCGGCGCCCGGTCACGGCGGTCATGTTCGCGGCCACCAGCGGCACGGTGGCGCCCGTGCCGTCGCGCGGGGTGAGGTCGACGTCGAACCGGGAGGTGACCCGGGAGCTCGAGGGGACGAGGAAGACGTCGCTGTAGGTCAGGTCGGACGTGGGGGTGTTGAGAAATCGCACGCGCGCCAGTCTAGCCGGGGCCCGCGACACGCGCGCCGGGGCGGGGCCGCGGACTAGCCATGCCGCCGCGCGGATCACTAGACTCGCCGGAGGTACGGCCGCGCCCGGTCGACGACCGTCCGGCAGGTTCCGGAGGCGGACGCCGCCGGCTGTCACGGGAGACGGCCGGCGAGGAACACCGGCGGCGGGTCCGGACGCTGCCGGGACCGACACTGTGGAGACCGGGCAGACGGCCTCCACGCGATCAACCATGGAAGAGGCGTATTCCCCGTGCCACATCAGCCACAGCACCCCATCCCTGAAGAATTCGCAGGTAACGAGTGGCTCGTCGACGAACTGTTCGAGAAGTACCGGACGGACAAGAACTCGGTGGACGAGAAGTGGTGGCCGATCTTCGAGTCGATGAGCGCGGACAGCAGCACCGCCGCGGAGCCGGCGGGCGCCGCGCAGGCGCCGGCGCCGAAGGCGGCCCCGGCG
>NZ_PDDL01000132.1:0-8249 GCF_020833785.1 Kocuria sp. CCUG 69068 | reverse complement strand
CCGGCGCGGACCTCGAGCGGCTCCTCCGACCCCTGGCGGCCCGAGGTCGAGCTGCGGCCCACCCGGCCCCTGCACGCGGCGGGGACGCTGGCCCTGGTCGCGCTCGCGGTGGCCGGGGCGGCGTTCCTGGGCTGGCTCCTGGGCTCCGGTCCGGGCGGGACCGTGAGCGTGCCGGACGTGCGGGGAGCGGGTCCGGAGCTCGCCGAGCAGTACCTGGCCGGGGCCGGTCTGGGCAACGTCGCCGTGCACGAGACCGCGGACCCGGTGGCCCCCGCCGGCACCGTGCTCGGCACCGACCCGGAGGCCGGGGCCACGGTGCGCTCCGCGGAGCAGGTCGTCCTGCTGGTCTCGACCGGTCCCGTGCGGACCACCGCGCCCGACGTCACCGGGATGTCGGAGGAGGACGCCCGGGCGCGCCTCGAGGACGCCGGGCTGGCGGTCGGCACCCGGAGCCCGGTCGCCGACGCCGCCGCCGCCGGGACGGTCGTGGGCCAGCACCCCGAGGCGGGCGAGGCGGTGGCCGAGGGGTCGGCGGTGGACCTCGCCGTCTCCCTCGGGGCCCGCGCCGACTCCGCGCCCGGGGTGCTTGGCAGGCCCGTGGACGAGGCGGTCCGGCTCCTCGCGGAGGCGGGGTTCGCGGCGCGGGTCGAGGAGAGCCTCGGCGCCCCCTTCGGCTACGTGGTGGCCCAGACGACGGACGGGGCCGAGGTCGTCCTCACCGTCGTCTGAGCGGACGGCAGGAACGGCCCCGGCCCCGTCGGCCGGTCCCGCGCTCAGCGGCGGGAGAGGTAGCCCGCCACGAGGAACGCGATCTCCAGGGACTGCATGTGGTTCAGGCGCGGGTCGCACAGCGACTCGTAGCGGTCCTGGAAGGAGGACTCGTCGACGGGGTCGGCGCCGCCGAGGCACTCCGCGACGTCGTCGCCCGTCATCTCCACGTGGATGCCGCCGGGGAAGGAGCCGATCGCCTCGTGCACCTCGAAGAAGCCGCGGACCTCGTCCACGACGTCGTCGAAGTTTCGGGTCTTGTACCCGGACGGCAGGGACACGGTGTTGCCGTGCATGGGGTCGGTGACCCACACGACCTTGGCGCCGGAGCGCTCCACGGCCTCGACGAGCGGGGGCAGCTTCTCCCGGATGTTCTTCGCGCCCATGCGGGTGATGAAGGTGAGCCGTCCGGGCTCGCGCTCCGGGTCGAGCTTGTCGATGAGCGCCAGCGCGTCGTCCCCGGTGGTCTTGGGGCCGAGCTTCACGCCGATCGGGTTGCGCAGCCGGGAGAGCAGGTCCACGTGGGCGCCGTCGAGCTCCCGGGTGCGCTCGCCGATCCACAGGAAGTGCCCGGACGTGCCGTACGGGAGGTGGGTGCGGGAGTCGATGCGGCTCAGCGCGCGCTCGTAGTCCAGCAGCAGGGCCTCGTGGCCGGCGTAGAACTCCGTGGTGCGCAGGGCGTCGAAGTCCGCGCCGCACGCGTCCATGAACTTCACGGCCCGGTCGATCTCGCGGGCGAGCGACTCGTACCGGGCGTGGGCCGGGTTCGTGGTGAAGCCCATGTTCCAGGCGTGCACGAGGCGCAGGTCCGCGAACCCGCCCGTGGTGAAGGCCCGGATGAGGTTCAGGGTCGAGGCCGAGGTGTGGTAGCCGCGCACCATCCGCCGCGGGTCGTGGACCCGGGACTCCTCGGTGAAGTCGAAGCCGTTGACCATCTCGCCGCGGAACGTCGGCAGCGTCGTGCCGTCGCGGGTCTCGTCGTTGGACGAGCGGGGCTTCGAGAACTGCCCGGCCATCCGGCCCATCTTCACCACGGGCATGGACGCGCCGTAGGTGAGCACCACGGCCATCTGCAGCAGCGTCTTGACCCGGGCGCTGATCCGGTCGGCGGTGGCGCCCTCGAAGGTCTCGGCGCAGTCCCCGCCCTGCAGGAAGAACGCCCGGCCGTTGGCGACCTCGGCCAGACGGTCGCGCAGCTTGTCCACCTCCCCCGCGAAGACGAGGGGCGGGACCGCGTTGAGCTCGGCGATCGAGGCGGCGAAGTCGGGGTGGTCGCGCCAGGTCGGCTGCTGGTCGGCGGCCAGCTCGCGCCAGTCGTCCAGCCCCGGGTAGTCGGCCGCGGAGGGCACCGGGGAGGCGAGGTTGCGGAGGCTGTCGGGAACGGTGAAGTCGAGCATCATGTCTTCCTATGTCTCGTCCGGGGCGGGGCCGGGCGCGGGATCAGGGTGCGGTGGGCCGCGGGGTGTCGTCGTCCGCGGCGCCGGGACGGTCGCGGTGGGCGATGGAGTCCGCGGTCCGGCGGGCGGTGTGGGCGGCGCTGCGCGCCTTGTCCTTGGCGTTGCCCACGAGCTCCGCCGCGGCCTGCTTGGTCTCCTGGCGCTTCTGCTCGGCGAGCCGCTTCTTGTGCTCCGAGGCGTAGACGTCCACGTAGACCTGGCCGGAGAGGGCCTGGATCGCGTGCATGATCTCGTCGGTGACCTCGCGGAGCAGGGCGTGCTCACCCTGCCGGCCCCGGTAGCGGGAGAAGTCGAGGGGCTCGCCGAAGATCGTGGTGACCCGGGCGCTGCGGCGGGGCAGCGGGAGCCTGGTCCCGATCGGCTGGACCTTGTCGGTGCCGACCATGGCGATCGGGACGACCGGGGCCCCCGTCTCGAGCGCGAGCCGGGCCACCCCGATCTTGCCCTTGTACATGCGGCCGTCCGGGGAGCGGGTGCCCTCCGGATAGATCCCGAGCAGCTCGCCCTCCAGCAGCTTGCGGCCGCCGTTGCTCAGGGACTTCGCGCTGGCCCGGCCCCCGGAGCGGTCCATGGGGATCTGGTTGATGGCGCGGAAGAACGCGGCCATCACCCTGCCCTTGACGCCGGGGCTGTTGAAGTAGTCGGACTTCGCCAGGAAGTACACCTGCCGGGGCACGGCCACGGGCATGAACACCGAGTCGGAGACGGAGAGGTGGTTGCTCGCGAGGATGGCCGGGCCCTCCTCGGGCACGTGCTCCAGGCCGCGCACCTCGGGACGGAAGGCGACGTTGATCAGGGGGCCGACGACGTAGCGCTTCAGAAACATGTAGACCATGTGGGAGGGGACTCCTTCGTGCTGATCGGGATGTCGCGAGGGTCCGTGCCGCTCGGACCGGGTCCGGCCTCCGGTATTCTCTCACGTCCGCACGGGCACCCGCGCCGGTCCGCCCGCCGACGGCGCCCGCCCTGACATCATGGACGCATGACGCCACCCGTCGAGGACCAGCACCTGCCCGCCCCCTCCGCGACCGTCGGGCCCGCCGCCGCGGACGATCCCGGCGCGCCCTTCCACCATCCGGCCGACGGGCCCGCGGGCGCGCTCGTGCTGCACGGCTTCACCGGCGTCCCGTTCAGCGTCCGCCCCTGGGGCCGGGCGCTGCACGCGGCGGGCGCCGACGTCGTCGGGCCCGTGCTGCCCGGCCACGGCACCCGCTGGGAGGACCTCGCCGGCGTCCGCTGGGAGCAGTGGCGCGACCACGCGGCCGAGCACGTGCAGCGGCTGCGGGCCCGGCACGACGTGGTGGTGGTGTGCGGGCTGTCCATGGGCGGGGCGCTCGCCCTGCACCTCGCCGCGACCCTGCCCGTCGACGGGGTCGTGGCCCTGAACCCGGCGCTGTCCCTCGTCAGCCGCACGGCCCGGCTCGCCCCGGCCCTGCACCGCGCGGTGCCGTCCGTGCCGGGCGTGGGGGACGACATCAGCCTCCCGGGCGTCACCGAGCACGCCTACCCGCGCACGCCCGTGGCGGGCGTCGCCGAGCTGGGCCGGTTCATGACCCGGACCCGGAGGATGCTGCCCGCGGTCACCGCCCCGGTCCTGGTGCTGCGCTCGCTGCACGACCACGTGGTGTCGGACGCCTCGCACCTGCACGTGCTGCGCCGGGCCGGCGGGGACGTGGAGCTGGTGCGGCTGGCGGAGAGCTTCCACGTGGCCACCCTGGACCGGGAGGCGGACGTGGTCGCGGCGCGGTCCGTGCGCTTCCTGGAGGACCTGCTGGCGGGCCGCAACCCGGTCACCGCGAGACCGTTGCGCCCCGCCTCCCGGGGGGACCGGCGATGAGTGCGGGCCCGGGGACGCCGGGCGGCGCCGGGCACGGCCCCGAGGACGAGTGGAGCCGGATCGTGTCGGACCTCGAGGACGTGCGCCGGGCCGGGGACCGGCACCTCGCCGGGCCCCGGGACTGGTCCCCCGAGGACGCCGGAGCGGAGGCTGCCGGGGCAGAGGGCGCCGGGGAGCCGGAGGACGCGGGGGACGACGACGCGCCCTACTCCCCCGACCCCGGGCCGGTCACGCAGGGACTCAGCGGCGGGGCACTGCTGTCCTGGACCGTGCTGGTCGGGGTGCCCGTGCTGCTGGTGGTGCTCTCCCTCCTGCCCGGCTCCCTGCCGTGGTGGGCCATCGTGGGCGGCCTGGTCGCCGTGGTCGGGGCCATCGGCCACCTGCTGCGGTCCCTGCCCGACGACCGCGACGAGCTGGACGACGGCGCCCGCGTCTGACGGGGTTTGCGTGAGCCAATTCACTAGACTGGAGCGGACGGCCCACCGACCCCGATCCGAGGAGAACCCCATGCGCCACGTCGCGACCGACGCCCTCGTGGACCCACCGGCCCACAGCCGCATCACCGACTTCCTGCTCATGCAGGCGGGCCAGGACGAGGATCCGCACCTGTACACCGTCCTGGGGCCGGAGGGGGCCGCCCGCGAGGTGCGCGCCCGGGAGTTCCTCGCCGCCGTGCAGGGTGTGGCCAAGGGTCTCGTGGCCGCGGGGATCGAGCCCGGGGACCGGGTGGGCATCCTCAGCCGGACGCGCTACGAGTGGACCCTCGCAGACCTCGCGATCTGGTACGCCGGCGCCGTGCCCGTCCCCGTCTACGACTCGTCCTCGGCGCAGCAGATCGCCTGGATCATGGGCGACTCCGACGCCAAGGCCGTGTTCGTCGAGACGCAGGCCCTCGAGGACTCCGTGCTCGCCGCCTCGCGGGAGACGCCGTTCCGCGCCGCGGAGAACGTCTGGCGCCTGGACGGCACCGGCACGGGCCTCGACGAGCTCGCGCGCGCCGGCGCGGACGTGCCGGACGAGGAGCTCGAGGCCCGCCGCACGTCGCGCGGGCTCGAGGACGTCGCCACGATCATCTACACCTCGGGGACCACCGGACCGCCCAAGGGGTGCGAGCTGACGCACGGGAACTTCGTGCGGCTGTGCGAGAACACGACCCTGGTCGTCGAGGACATCATCCACCCGGGCGCCCGGACGCTCCTGTTCCTGCCGCTGGCCCACGTCTTCGCCCGCTTCGTGGAGGTGATCGCCCTCTACTCCGGGACCGTCCTGGCCCACACCCCGGACGTGAAGAACCTGATGGCGGACCTCGGGGCCTTCCGGCCCACGTTCATCCTGGCCGTCCCGCGCGTGTTCGAGAAGATCTACCAGAGCGCCCGCCTCAAGGCCGAGAAGGCCGGCGGGGCGAAGTCCCTGATCTTCGAGCGCGCGGTGACCACGGCCGTCGCGTACTCGAAGGCCGGTCAGGACGGGCGGATCCCGCCGCTGCTGCGCGCGCGCCACGCCCTCTACGACCGGCTCGTGTACTCGAAGCTGCGGGACGCGATGGGCGGGGAGGTCACGCACGCGGTCTCGGGCGGCGCGGCCCTCGGCACCCGGCTGGGCCACTTCTTCAACGGGATCGGCGTGTACGTCGTGGAGGGCTACGGGCTCACGGAGACCACGGCCCCGATCGCCGTCAACACCCCGGAGATCGGCAAGATCGGCACCGTGGGACTGCCGCTGCCGGGCAACGAGGTGCGGATCGGCGAGGACGGGGAGGTCCTGGTCCGGGGCACCCACGTCATGCGCGGCTACCACGGGCGGGAGGACCTCACCGCCGAGGCCTTCGAGGACGGGTGGTTCCGCACCGGCGACGTCGGCTCGCTCGACGAGGACGGCGCCCTCACCCTCACCGGCCGGAAGAAGGAGATCATCGTCACCGCCGGCGGCAAGAACGTGGTCCCCAACGTGCTGGAGGACCCCATCCGCGCCTCGGCCCTGGTCTCCCAGGTCATGGTGGTCGGGGACGACCGGCCGTTCGTGGCCGCCCTCGTGACCCTTGACCAGGACGTGCTCCCCGCCCGCCTGGAGCTGATGGGCCTGGACCCCGCGATGCCGGTGGCGGAGGCCGCCCGGCACCCGAAGGTCGTCGAGCACGTCCAGGACATCGTCACCCGGGCGAACCAGGCGGTCTCCCGCGCGGAGAGCATCCGGGCCTTCGAGATCCTCGACGTCGACTGGACGGAGGCCTCCGGGCACCTGACCCCGTCCATGAAGATCAAGCGGGCCAGGATCGCCCAGGACTTCGCGGACCGGATCGAGGAGATCTACTCGCGCCCCGCCCCCGATCCGGCCGCGGCCCCCGTCACCCCGGCGGAGCGGATCAAGGAGAAGCTCTCCCACGCGCACCTGCCGGGCCGCGGCTGACCCCGGGCCGGCCGGCGGCCGGTGGGATCACCGGCCGCCGACGAGGGCCCCCGGGGACAGCGGTGAGTGCTCGGGGACGTCGAGGCCCAGCAGGGCGTTCTCGACGACCTCGCTCAGGGCGGGGTGGATCCAGTACTGGCCGCGCGCCATCGTGTGCGCGTCGAGGCCGAAGGACATGGCCTGCACCAGCGGCTGGATGAGCAGGGAGGCCTCCTCCCCGATCAGGTGCGCGCCCAGGAGGCGACCGGTGCCCTTCTCCGCGATCAGCTTGCACAGCCCCGTGCGATCCTCCATGGCCCACCCGTAGGCCGTGGCCCCGTAGTCCTGCACCTTGACGGTGATCTCGCTGCCCTGCTCGACCGCCCACTGCTCGGCCTCCTGCTGCGTCATGCCGACGGAGGCGATCTGCGGGCTGGTGAACACGGCGGAGGGCACGAACCGGTGGTCGGTGGCCCGGAGGTCGCCGGGGTGCAGGAGGTTGTGCTGCACCGTGCGGGCCTCGGCGTTGGCCACGTGCTTGAGCTGGTAGGGCGAGCTGATGTCGCCCAGCGCCCAGACGCCCTCGACGGGGCGGCCCCCGGAGAGGGCGCGCTGGTGCTCGTCGACGGCCAGCAGCCCGTCCGGCCGCACGTCCAGCCCGCCCGCCCGGGCGTCGAGCACGTCGGTGTTCGGCTGCCGGCCCGTGGCCACCAGCACCACGTCCGCGGGCAGGCGCATGACGAGCTCCGGGTCCTGCGGGTCGCGGAAGGTGACCATCACGGCGCACTCGTCGCCGTCCCACTCCTCGACCTCGCTCAGCGACCAGCCCGTCTCCAGCTTCCACTGCCGGGAGGCCTCGCGGGCGAACCGCTCGGCGATCTCCGGGTCGTGGTAGCGCAGGATCCGGTGCGAGCGGTTGACCTGGGTGACCCGCGCGCCGAGGCTGGAGAAGACGTGGGCGAACTCGGCGCCGATGTAGCCGCCGCCGACCACCACCACGCGGCGGGGCATCTCCTCGATGCGCATCACCGTGTCCGAGGTGTGCACCTGGGGCAGGTCGATCCCGGGGATCTCCGGCCGCACCGGGCGCGAGCCGGAGGCCACCACGATCTGGTCGGCCGTGAGGTCCTCCCCCGAGGCGGTGCGCAGGGTCCGCGGGGCGGTGAAGCGCACGTGCTCCTCGTAGACCGTCACGTGCGGCAGCGTCCGGCGGTACTCGAGCCCGCCGTGGGAGATCGCGTCGATCCGCCCGAAGATCCGGTCCCGCATCTCCCGCCAGCGCACGTCCTCCACCGAGACGTGGAGGCCGAGCCGGTCCGCCTCCTGGGCGCGGCGGGCCACGCTCGCCGGATACGCGTACATCTTCGTCGGGATGCAGCCGACGTTGAGGCAGGTGCCGCCGAAGGTCCCGCCGTCGATGATGGCGACGTCCAGGCCCTCGTAGTCCTCGGTGAGGATCGAGTTGCCCGAGCCGGAGCCGATGATGATGAGGTCGAATTTCCGCATGCGACCCATCCTATGCGCGCCCGCCGGGCGGCCCCCGCCGGCACCGCGGCCCTCCCGGGGGCCGCGGTGCCGGCGCGGGCGTGCCGGGTCAGCCGGCGGTGTCGAGCGCCAGCAGGAGGTCGCCGCCGGAGACCTGGGTGACGCCCTTGAGGGCCACCCGGGCGACCGTGCCGCCCGTGGGGGCGGTGATGGAGGCCTCCATCTTCATGGCCTCGATGGTGGCCACCTGGCCGCCCGCCTCCACGGTGTCGCCCTCGGCCACCGTCACGGTCACCGCCCCGGCGAACGGGGCGGCC
>NZ_PDDL01000131.1:0-8517 GCF_020833785.1 Kocuria sp. CCUG 69068 | reverse complement strand
GCCGGGCTCAAGGTCGTGATCGCCGGAGCCGGCGCGGCCGGCATCGCGATCACCGAAATCCTGCTGGCACAGGGCATCGACGATGTGGTGCTGATGGACTCCCGGGGCATCGTCTCGAGGGAGCGCGCCACGGCGGGGGCGCTGGAACCGGGGTCCATGGCACGAGCGTAGTCGCCGCCCCTCCCGGCGCCTGCGGGGCGCCTCACCCGCGAGTGGCGGGGGCCGGACCGGTGCGCTGGGCGCGCGCGGCCAGGAGCCGATCGGCCACCAGGGACAGCACGGCGGCGAAGACCGAGATGAGCAGCGCCGCCAGCGCGGCGACGAGCAGCCCGGAGACGGCCAGCAGGCCCGTCAGGGCGGAGAAGACCCAGATGAGCACCGCGTTCACCGCCAGGGTGAGCAGCGCCAGCAGCACCACCGACCCCGGCTGGGGCAGCCGGGCGGTGACGAGCGGCACGAGCACGTTGCAGAGGCCGATGAACAGCGCCACCACCAGGTGGGAGAGCAGACCGCCCTCGATGGAGAACTCCGGGAGCAACCACGCGGTGAGCTCGACCGCCCCCGCCAGCACCGCCCACCGCACGAGAAGCGACACGACCATGGCTGTCTCCTGTACAGCTGCGCCCCGCTGCCTGCCGGACGGTGCTCCCACTGTCGCGACCACAGCCGGGCCCCGCATCACCCGCGACGGGTGATGCGGCGGGCCGGCCGGACACAATTCCGGCATCCGGGCTCCTGGAGTAGCCTCCAAGCATGACGGGCGAACGGAGCGGGGCTCGTCCACCGCCGCCGGAACCGCTGTCCGCCACGCGCTCCTCGATCCCCCGGGTGCCCGCCAGGACGGTGCGCCGCCCGCGTCTCGAGCGGATGCTCGACGCCGGGGTGGCCGCCGGCACCGTGGTCGTCTCCGCCCCGGCGGGGGCGGGCAAGACGCTGCTCCTGTCGGGGTGGGCCGCACCGCGCCGCCCGCCCGTGGCCTGGCTGTCGGTGGAGCCCGAGGACCGGGACCCCCAGCAGCTCTGGGCCCGCGTCCTGGCGTCCCTGCAGGCCGCGCCCGACGTCGGCCCCGGGAGCGCCCTGGCCGGTCTGCGCGCCCCGTCGACCCACGATCCCCGCTTCGTCGACCTCCTGGTGGAGGCCTGCGGGCTGCTCCCGGCGCCGCGGGTGCTCGTGCTCGACGACCTGCACCGCATCGCGGGCTCGCCCGCCGAGGAGACCCTGGCCGCGGCGGCCCGGAAGGACCTCGGCGCCCTCCGCCCGGTGATCGCCACCCGCAGCGACCCGGACCTGCCGCTGCAGCGGCTGCGGCTGAGCGGCCGGCTGACGGAGCTCCGCGCCGACGACCTCCGCTTCGACCCCGCGGAGGCCCTGGAGCTCCTCGCCGCCCAAGAGGTCGCCCCCACACCGCCGCAGCTGGCCGTGCTGCTGACCAGGACGGAGGGCTGGGCGGCAGGGCTCCGTCTCGCCGCGCTGGCCCTCGAGGGCGCCGAGGACGTGGACGCGGCCGTCCGCGGACTGGCCGGGGACCAGCGCGGTCCCGCCGACTACTTCACCGAGGAGGTCCTCGCGCAGCAGGAGCCCGCGCTGACCCGGTTCCTGCTCGACACCTGCGTGGTCCGGCGCGTCTCGGGCGAGCTCGCCGACACCCTGACGGGCCGCAGCGACGGCCAGCGGCTGCTGGCCAGGCTCGAGCACGAGAACCTCTTCGTGGTCGCCCTCGACGACCGGCGGAAGTGGTACCGCTACCACCACCTCTTCGCCGACCTGCTGCGCCACCGGCTCAGGGCGGAGGACCCCGCGCGGCAGGCCGTCCTGCACCGGCGCGCCGCGGGCTGGTTCGCGGCCCACAGGGAGCTGCTCGAAGCGGCCCGGCACCTGCGCGCGGCGCAGGACTGGCCGGCGCTGGCCCGGTTCGTCCTGCGCAGCGCCGGCGCGGAGGTCCTGGGCACGGACCGCGCGGCCGTCGTCGCGCTGCTCAGCGGCGTGCCGGACGAGCTGGTCGCCCGGGACTGCGAGGTGGCCGCCGCGGTCGCCGCCGTGCGCTACGCCGCCTACGACCCGGTGGGGGTCGCCTCCCACGCCGCGCGCGCCCGCGATCTGCTGCCCCGGCTGTCCGCGCAGGACGCCCGGCTGACCACGGTGGTGCTCTCCACGCTCGACGCCGTTCTGGCGTGGATGCACGCGGACGCCACCGAGCAGGTCCGCCGTTCCAGGACCGCGATCCGGCAGCTGGACGAGGTGCTCCCCGAGGAGCTCCCGGCCGCCCCCGTGTACCGCATCGCCACCGCCACGGTGCTGGCCATGGGCCTTCTGTGGACCGGTGAGCTCGGCGCCGCCGAGACCACCCTCACCCGGACGGTCGCGGCCCTCGCGGACCGCTCCGCCATGACCCCGGTGCTCGCGCTGCACCTGCACGGGAACCTCGCCGCCCTGAAGGCGATGCGCGGCCGGCTGCGGGAGGCTCGCCGCGAGGTGGACGTCGCACTGGCCGTCGCGGAGGAGTCCGGCTGGACCTTCCTCCCGCTGACGGCCACGGCGTTCCTGGCGGAGGCGGTGATCCGGCTCCTGGAGCACGACGTCGGGGCCTGCGCCGCCGCCCTCGACCGCGGGAGGGCGTGCGTGGGCCGGGTGCCGGACCGCTACGCGGAGACCGGCCTGGCCCTGGTGGGCGTGCGGCTCGAGCTCTCGAAGGGGGACGTGACCGCGGCCCGGCACCTCCTGGGGCGGCTGCGCGGGAGCACGCAGGACTGGGCGATGCCGGACTTCCTCGCCCAGTGGTGCGAGCTGGTCCGGGCCGAGATCCTCCTGGCGGAGGGACGGCCCGCCGCCGTCCCGGCGCTGCTCGGCGACCCGCCCGTCACCGCCCCGTCCCGGGGGCGGCCCCACGGGCACCGGATCGTCCTGCGGGCCCGGGCCCTGCTGGAGACCAACGACCCCGCGCAGTGCCTGCGGCAGCTGCAGCACCTGTTCCGGGAGACCGAGGTGGACGGAGGACCCGCCGTCGAGGCCTGGCTGCTGGCGGCCCTCGCCCACGACCGGCTCCGCGACGAGGTGCAGGCCCACGCCTGCCTCGGGCGTTGTCTGGCCGTGGCGGCCCCCGAGCACATCGTGCGCCCCTTCCTGCTCGTGGACGGGCAGCGGGTCAGGAGACTGCTGGAGCTGCACCGGCGGGCCGTGGGCACGCACCGGGAGTTCGTCGGGACCGTCCTGGACCTCCTCGGCGGCAGCACCCCCACCCGCGCACCGGCCGTGCTGGAGTCGCTGACCAGCCGCGAGCGCAGCGTGCTCCTGCTGCTGCCGACGATGATGAGCAACACGGAGGTCGGCGCCGAGCTGTACCTGTCGGTGAACACCGTCAAGGCGCACCTGAAGTCCCTGTACCGCAAGCTCGGCGTCAGCACCCGGCGGGAGGCCGTGCTCCGCGCCCGGACGCTCGGCCTCCTGGAGCACACGACCCTCGACGGGTCCCCCGGATCACCCGCGCCGGGTGAGGCCCGGCCCGCGGCGGAGCGGGACCCTGGAGGTGAACCCGGGGACGCCGAGAGCCCCGCCGGACCGGGGAGGACCTCATGAACTTCTGGGAGTTTCTGTGGCTGCTGGTGATCTGGACGCCGCTGGCCCTGCTCTGGGGCGTGGCGCTGGTCGACATCACCCGCCGTGAGGACATCAGGGGCGCGACGAAGGTGCTGTGGGCGCTCGTGATCGTCCTGCTGCCGTTCGTGGGACCGCTGGTCTATCTCCTCACCCGGTCCGTCGGCGCCGCCGAGGAGCAGCGCCTCGCGGCGGCCCGGTCGCGTCCGGGGCCGGGTGACGGGGGCCGTGCCCACCAGCTGACGCTCCTGGCGGACCTCCGGGACCGCGGCGCGCTGACCGCCGGGGAGTTCGAGGCCGAGAAGGCCCGGCTCCTGGGCGACGGCTCCCCGGGCGCGGACGGGCCGACCGCCGGCGGCACGACCGCAGCGCCGTCGTCGTCGACGGGTGGCGGCGCGGAGGACGGTGCGGAGGACGACGCCGCGGGCCGGGCGGCGGCGCGGACGGTCTGAGGCCGCCCCGCACCGCCGGCGGCGCCCGGGTAGGCTTCGCGGATGAGAATTCCTCGTTCCTCCGGGCCCCGCCTGCTCCGTTCGTTCGCCGTCCGCTCCGCCCTGGGCATGGTGGCCGTGCAGGCGGCGGTGGTGGCCACCCTGGTGGCCACCGACGCGATCAAGCGCCGGAGCCGCTCGAGGCGCTCCGGGTTCCCCCGCCCGGGCACGTTCGAGCACACGGTCGCGGAGACCGGCACCACGATCTACACCTACGGCGAGGACCTCTACCGGGATATGCTCGCCGCGATCCGCGGCGCCCGGCACCGGGTGCTGCTGGAGACCTTCATCTGGAAGGACGACGAGGTCGGGCGCGAGTTCCTGGACGCCGTCAACGACGCCGCCGCCCGCGGTGTCGAGGTGCACGTCATGTACGACGGCTTCGGCAACCTCGTGGTGCCCCGCGGCTTCTACCGCTTCCACCCGGACGTGCACGTCTTCCGGTTCCCCGTCCTGCGCCCGCGCCTGCTGCTGAGCCCGCTGCAGGCGACCGGGCTGACCCACCGCAAGCTGCTGGTGGTCGACGACGAGGTCGGGTTCGTGGGCGGCTACAACCTCGGCTCGCTCTACGCCACGCAGTGGCGGGACACCCACGTGCGGCTCACCGGCCCCGCCGCCTTCGAGCTGGGCCACTCCTTCGCCGCGGTGTGGAACCACCCCTCGGCGCGGCGGCCGAAGCTCCCGCACGTGAACCCCGGCTCCTGGGACTCGCGGGTGCGCGCGATCAACAACATCCCGGCCAGCCTCGTGTACCCGATCCGCAGCGTCTACCTCGACGCGATCCACCGGGCCACGGACCACATCTACCTGACCACCGCCTACTTCATCCCCGACCAGCAGATCCTCTCCGCCCTGATCGAGGCGTCCCGGCGGGGCGTGGACGTGCGCGTCATCCTGCCCGAGGACTCCAACCACGTGCTCGCCGACTGGCTCTCCCGCGGCTTCTACTCGACCCTGCTGGCCGCGGACATCACCGTGCTGCTCTACCGCCACGCCATGATCCACGCCAAGACCGCGACGATCGACGGGCAGTGGTCGATCGTCGGCACCGCCAACATCGACCGGCTGAGCCTGGGCTTCAACTACGAGACGAACCTCGAGATCCACGACCGGGACGTCGCCGCGGACATGGAGGCGGTCTTCGCCGCCGACAGCGAGAACTGCCGGGAGCTGACCGCGGGCCGGTGGGACGAGCGGTCCCCCGCGGCCTGGTTCGCCGAGACCGTCCTGGTGCCGCTGCGCCCCTTCTTGTGACGCCGTGGCCCTCCGGGGCCGCTCAGGCCTGCCCGTCCGGCTCGTCCCCGGCCGGGGCGGGCCCGTCGTGCGGACGCCCGCGGGCGTCGTGCCCCGTGGCCCCGAGCCGGCCACCGGGACGGTGCTGGTAGCGCATCCGCTGGTACTTCCACCGCTCCGCCATGCTCGCCTTGGACCGGGCGGTGTCCTGGGGGTCGAGCGGGTCCGGTCCCAGCACCGGGTCCTCCCCCGCCTGGTACCGGTCGCTCCACACCTGGATCACGGCCCAGCCCACCGCGGTGATCGGCACGGCGAGGATGGCCCCGAAGATCCCGCCGACGATGGTGCCCACCGTGAGGGCCAGGAGCACGACGATCGCGTGCAGGCTCAGGGCCCGGCCCATCACCACGGGCTGGAGGAGGTCGCCCTCGATCTGGTTGACGACGACGCCGGCCACGATCAGGGCGGTCCACGGGCCGTTGGTCACGAGCGCGACCAGGGCGGCCAGGATCCCCGCGGCCGTGGCGCCGACGATCGGGACGAACCCGCCGATGAACACGATGACGGTCAGCGGCAGCGCCAAGGGCACCCCGAGCAGGGCCAGGGGCACCCCGATGAACACCGCGTCGACGGCGGCGACGACCGCGGTGCCGCGCACGTAGCCGCCGGGCACCTGGACCGCCCGGTCCCCGGACTCGGCGAGCCGCGCCCGGGTCCCGCCGTGGAACCAGCGCAGCGTGAAGTTCCACATCTTCGCGCCGTCCTTCAGGAAGAAGAACAGGACGACGGTCATGAGCACCACGCCGGCGAGGAACTCGGTGGCGGCCGTGAGCCCGCTGATGGCTCCCCCGGCGAACGCGCTGGACGTGAGGAAGTCGGTGGCCCGCTGGAGCAGCGCGTCCAGGGAGGCGGTGTCCACGGGCAGGGGCCCGGACATGATCACGCGCTGCAGCTCCTCCCACCCCTCCACGGCCGAGGCCGAGAGGTTGTCCCACTCGCTGCGGACCGCGAGGACGATGCCCGTCACCACCCCGCCCACCAGGGCGAGGATGCCCAGGGACGCCGCCGCGGTGGCCAGCAGGGGCGCGGGAGACGGTGCTACCCTCGGGCGTCGGCGTGACGCGGGAGAGGCGGTGGTGGCCGTGGTGGCCGTGGAGGATCTCGACCCGAGCGCGGCCTTCGACGCCGTCGACCTGCTCGGCGTGCTGACCAACGGCGTCCTGGGCGGGGTGGTGGCTCGCCAGCTGAAGATGGACCCCGTCGGCTTCGCGTTCCTGGCCGTCGTCTCCGCGCTCGGCGGGGGACTGCTGCGCGACACCCTCCTGCAGGTCGGCTTCCCCGTGGCCCTGACCAACCCCGCGTACCTGATCACGGCGATCGCCGGCGCCACCATCGCGTTCTTCCTGCAGTTCCGGGGGAAGTGGACCAACCGCGTGCTGGTGGTGGCCGACGCCCTGGCCCTGGGCTGCTGGGCGGCGACGGGCACGGGCAAGGCCCTCGACGTGGGACTGACCTGGCTGCCGGCCGTCATGATCGGGGTGATCACCGCCGTGGGCGGCGGGATGATCCGCGACATCGCGGTGGGGCGGGTGCCGATGATCTTCGGCGGCAACACCCTCTACGCGACCGGGGCGGTGATCGGCAGCGCCGAGATGGCGGTGCTGCACGGTCTGGGCTACCCCAACTGGGGCATGGCCGCGGCGATCCTCACCGCCGCCACGGTCACCGTGGTGGCCCGGCGCCGGGGGTGGCGGCTGCCCGGGGCGGGCGAGTGGAACGTGCGCCTGCCCCGCAGGGACTGGCCCCGCCCGATGTGGCGTCCGCGCCGGCCCGGCGGTCCCGGCCGCGGCGAGGAGCCCGGCGCGTCCTGACGCCCCGCCGGCCCGCGCGCGGGCCGGGGCGCGGCCCGGTCAGGCGCCCAGGACCCGCTCGAGTCCGTCCTGCATGTGGGCCCGCAGCAGCGTGTCCGCACGCTCCGCGTCCTGCGCGTCGAGCGCCTCGGCGATCTCGGTGTGCTCCCGGAGGCGGGCGTCGGCGGACCCGTAGGTCCCCTGCATGCCGGTCAGGGACATCCGGATCTGGGTGAGCAGCGTCCGGTGCATGCCGAGCAGCCGGGGGCTGCCGGCGAGCTCCACGAGCAGCTCGTGGAAGTGCAGGTCCGCCTCCGACATCGCGCGCCCGTTCGGCTCCGGGGCGGCGGCCCGCATCTCGGCCAGCGGCACGGCCAGCGCCTCGGCGGCCCAGGGCCCGGTGCCCGTGGCCACGATCCGGCGCACGGCCGCGCACTCCACGGCCTCCCGGGCGAGGTACATGTCCCGGACCGCGTCCTCGGTCAGCTCCATCACGAACAGCCCGCGGTTGCGGTGGCCCACGAGCAGGCCCTCCTGCGTGAGCCGCTGCATGGCCTCGCGCAGGGGTCCCCGGCTCACGTTGAGCTCCCTGGCCAGCTCCTGCTCCACGAGTTGGCTCCCGGGCGGGAAGCGGCCGTCGGCGATGGCCTCCCGCAGGATCCTGGCGATGAGCGCAGGGGTCGACTCCTGGACCACGGGGGGAAGGGCCGACCGGGCTGCCATGCTGCTCTCCATCTCTCGTCCGGCCCGGGGCGGGGCGCCCGGGCCGAGGATCCATCCTAGTTCGCGCCGTGCCGGCCGGCTCAGGGCTCCTCCGCGCGGGCGAACCGCAGGGTCTCGCCCCGGGCCCCGCCCATCCACACGTCCTGGCACGCGGCGGCCAGCTCGTCGAGGCCGTCCTCGATCGTGGCGAAGACGTTGCCCGGCACCCACCCAACGTCTCCATTGAGCAGCAGGTTGTTCCGGCCGTAGAAGACGGCGAGGTCGATGAGCAGGCGGTGCTCGGAGGTCCCGGAGGAGGCGTCGTAGCCGTAGGCGGGGTTCTCGAGCACCCCGTCGAAGCTGAAGTAGCAGAGGTCCCCCGGGATGGGCGTCACGGTCTGGTTCTCGGGCCCCGGCTCCTCGGGCGCGAACGCCGGGACCAGGGCGTAGATCTCGTTGCGGGCGAACTTCCCGTGGAAGACCTGGCCGGCGAGGGGCAGCGCCCGCCAGACGGCCTCGGCGGTCCGGGGCGCCTCGCGGTCCAGGAGCCGGGCGCGGGCGGTGACGGCGCGCCGCTCCAGGCCGACGGTGAGGTAGCGGGTCACGGGGTGCTCCGCACCGGCACCGCGGCGGAGGACCGGGCCGCGGCC
>NZ_PDDL01000130.1:0-8663 GCF_020833785.1 Kocuria sp. CCUG 69068 | reverse complement strand
GTCCCGGCGCGGGCGCGCCCGGACCGGATCGCCCGGGTCCTGCTGCGGCGGTGGGCCGCCCGCTTCCCGGGGCACCCGGCGCTGGGCGAGGAGCTCGTGGACCGGTGGAGCGAGCCGCACCGGCACTACCACGGTCCCGCCCACCTGCTGGCGGTGCTCGAGGCCGTCGACCTGCTGCGGCCCGGCGTCGACCTCGATCCCGACCGGTCCGCCGCCCTGGTCCTCGCCGCCTGGTTCCACGACGCCGTCTACCGGGGCCGCCCCGGAGCGGACGAGCGGGCGTCGGCGGAGCTGGCCCGCACCCGGCTGGGCGCCGCCGGCTTCGCCGCGCCGCTCGTGGCGGAGGTCGAGCGGCTCGTCCTGCTCACCCTCGGGCACCGGGTCCCCGAGGGGGACGCCGCCGGACGGGTGCTCCTGGACGCCGACCTCTCCGTGCTCGGCGCGGACCCGGACGGGTACGCCGCCTACGCGGCGGGCGTGCGGAAGGAGTACGCGCACGTGCCCGGACCGGAGTTCGCCCGGGCCCGGCTGGAGGTGCTGGAGGACCTCCGGGGCCGGTATCCGCTGTTCCGGACCGCCGCGGCGCAGGACCGGTGGGGTCCGGCGGCGGCCCGCAACCTCGACGAGGAGATCGGCCGGCTGCGCGCGGCCGCCGAGGTGTCCCCGGACGCTCCCCCGGCGGACGCCGAGGTGCTGACCATCACCGCCGTGTGCCTGCGGGACGACGACGGGGCGCTGCTGACGGTGCGCAAGCGGGGCACGGAGCGCTTCATGCTGGTGGGCGGCAAGCTCGACCCGGGCGAGTCCCCGGCGGCCGCCGCCGTGCGGGAGACCGCGGAGGAGGTCGGGCTGCGGCTGGACGCCGCCCAGCTGCGCCCGCTCGGGGTGTTCGTGGCGCCGGCCGCGAACGAGGCGGGCACGTGGGTGCGGTGCACCGTGTTCACGGCACCTCTCACGGGGCGGCCGGTGCCGCTCGCGGAGATCGAGGAGCTGCGCTGGCAGCCCGTCGACGAGGACTCCCCCGGCGCGCTGCCCGCGGACCTGGCCCCGCTGCTGCGGGAGCACGTCATTCCGGCGCTGCGCCGCGCTCCCGGCGGTCCTCGGTCACGGCCGCAGCGTGCCGCCTCCGGTGGAGCAGGATCCCGGTGATCAGGCCGAGCACGATCCCGATGCCCCCGAACACCGAGAGCCACATCGCGGCGTGCCCCACGAACGCGGCGACGACGAAGCCGGCCACGATGCCTGGCACGGCGCCGCCGATCATGCCGTAGGCCATGTAGGCGTACTCGCGGTCCAGGCTCGTGCGGGCGTTGCGGCTGTAGTCGGTGGACATGGGGCCAGTCTATCGGCCGCCGCCGGGGCGCCGGGGTGGCCGGCGCGGTGGGCGCCGGGATGACAGCGGGTGCGCGGTTCCCGTCTGGCCGACCAGGAACCGCGCACCCGAAGCGGTGCTCTCGCGTGCGGTCAGCGCACGCGGACGTAGACGGGGCCGGAGCCCACGTTGACGCTGTCGATGACGGTCGTGCCGCCGTTCCAGCCGCCGTGGACGGCCTTGCCGCCACCGATGTAGACGCCGATGTGGGCCGCACCCATGCCGCCGTCGGCGTAGTAGACGAGGTCGCCCGGCTGCGCCTGGCCGGCGGAGACCTGCGTGCCGAGGCTCAGGTAGGAGGCCGGCCAGCCGTGGTGGTTGATGCCGGCGGCGCGCAGCGCGTTGGTGACGAGCGCGGTGCAGTCCTGGCCCACGCCGAGCTGGCCCATGGCGGCGGAGGAGATGGTCGCGCCCTTGCCGGAGGCCGAGCTCTGCGGGGTGACGGTGCGCTGGGCGGCCGGAGCGGCCTGCACGGCCGGCTTCGGGGCGGGCGCGGCGGCGGGCTTCGGGGCCGGAGCGGCCACGGCGGGAGCCGCGACGACCGGGGTCTCGACCTTCTGCCGCTCGGCCTTCTTCTCGACCTTCTTCTCGGACTTCCGGTCGGACTCGACCTTCTGCACGTGGGCGACGGGCTCGAGGGACACGGCGGGCGCCGCGGCGGGGGTGGCCGCGGCCACGGCGGACAGCGGGGCGTCGGCGGAGGCGTCCTGGGCCGGAGCGGCCTGCACGGAGACGGTGGTGGCGAGGGCCAGCCCGGAGAAGGCGGCCACGGCGGCCACGGTGCGGGCCTTGCCGGAGAAGAGCGAGCCGATGCCGTTCGAGGAGGTCAGATCACGGGTCATGAGGAGTTCAGACGACTTTCTTTCGGAGCCGGGCCTGCCGGAGGGCGCGGGTGACAGCACGGATCGCCCCGGGCAGTGCGCGGGGTGGGCCGGTGTCCGGCAGGGGTGCGTTCCGGGATCGGGAACGACGGCCGGCGAGCGGAGGAGGGGGCGCCGTCCGGTCGGACAGCAGGCACCGCCGGGAACCGGGAGAGCGGTTCTCGGCGTGCGGGGTGGGGGGGTGATCGGGTGCCGCCCGCGACGAGCGGGGTCGTCGCGGGCGGCGGACCGGATCAGAAGGTGTAGTAGCCGTCCAGCTGCATGGCGTTGACGGAGTGGACCTGGGTGCCCTGGGTCGGGTTGAGGGCGGAGATCATCTTGCCGCCGCCGATGTAGATGCCCACGTGGGCGCCGCCGTTCTGCGAGACGAGGTCACCGGGCTGCGGGTTGGCGGTGGGGGTGCCCGCCGCGAACTGGGACCAGGTGGTCCGGGGCAGGTCGATGCCGTTCTGGGCGAAGACCCACTGGGTGAAGCCGGAGCAGTCCCAGGCGCCGTAGGCGGTGCCGCCGTAGACGTAGCCCGCACCCTGCGCGGACATCGCGGTGCCCACGACGCCGCCGGCGGCCGGGGCGATCTCGGTGGTGGCGGTGGACTGCGGGGTGACGCTCGAGGTGGCGGCGGTCTGCTGCGGGGCCGGGGCCGGGGCCTCGTAGGCGGGAGCGGCGGGCTGCGCGGCGACCGGGGCCTGGTAGGTGTACGAGGAGTACTCGGCCAGCGAGGCGGAGGCCGGGGCCGAGTAGGCCGCGCCGGTCTCGACGGGAGCCTGGGCGAAGGCCTGGGCCGGGGCGACGGAGCCGATCATCGCGGCGCCGGCAGCGGCGGCGATGGTGGTGTTGCGCACGACGTGCGAGGTGGTCTCGGCACGGTGGCGGGCAGCGTTCAGCGTGAAAAGCGACATGGTTGAGTTCCTCCCTTTGCCTACGAGGTGAGCTGTCGGATTCGGGTGGGAGACACCCGGCCGCAGAACGCACGCGCTCTGACGACTTAACCCCAAGGACCCGGATCACCGGGACCGAAAGTGGTTCCCCCGCTTCTGCCAAGCAGTTTCTGTGTAGAGGCCACGGGCACCGGCAGAATTCGGCGATGTGCTCCGAGGGCGCCGATCCGACCAGTGATCGGCACGCGTTGAACAGTACATGACAGATTACGGAAGTGTCACGTTTTGATCACGACAGATAACAGCCGGACAACGCTGCGGGTCTCAATGAGTAGCTATTGAGAGGAAAGGTCGAATCAATTCGCACCTGTGACGAGCTGTGCAGTGTCTTCGAGCGCCCTGGGAATCCGCCTGTCACCAGGGAAGCCGCGCCTCCGGGGTCCGGCTCGGGCCGGACTGGCCGAAAGTGGCTTGTGAACGTCCCCACACCCGGGAAGAACCGTTCGCCGCCCCGCTCCGGGAGACGGCGGCGCCTCAGGGAGCGAGGACGCGGATGGCCGCGGCGGTGCGCAGGTCGATCTCCGCGGACCGCCCCGTGGCCGCCACCTCGATGCGCACGATCTGACCGTCCACCCGGGCCGTGACCTCCGCCCCGGTGAGCACTCCCACGTCGCTCAGCACGCCCAGGAGGTCCGCGTCCGCCTGGACCACCTCCGGCAGCAGCGCCACGGTGTGCGACCCGTCCGGGTCGTGGCGGGCGGCGTCGAGCAGGGAGGGGTGCGCCGCTGCGGGGCTCTCTTCGACCCCGAGGGCGGCCAGACCGGGGATCGGCGTGCCGTACGGCGAGTACCGGGGGCTGTGCAGCAGGTCCACGAGCCGCCGCTCGACCTGCTCGCTCATCACGTGCTCCCACCGGCACGCCTCGTCGTGCACCTGGGCGAGGTCCAAGCCGATGACGTCGGCGAGCAGCCGCTCCGCCAGCCGGTGCTTGCGCATCACCTGCACCGCACGCTCACGGCCGGCAGGGGTGAGCAGCAGCGACCGGTCCTGGCCCACCGTCAGCAGCCCGTCCCGCTCCATCCTGGACACCGTCTGCGAGACCGTGGGCCCGGAGTGGTCGAGGCGCTCGACGATCCGCGCCCGCATCGGCGTGATCCCCTCCTCCTCGAGCTCGAGGACGGTCCGCAGGTACATCTCCGTGGTGTCGATCAGGTCGCTCATGCCTCAGTCATCCTTCGTCCGGCCGTCCCGGCCCGGGGATCCCGCCCGGTCCGGTCTTCCCGCACGAGCTTAGTGCGCGAGCCCTCCGGCCGCCCGGAGGGAGGAGGCGCCCGCGGGGCCCGCCGTCCGCGGGTGGGGCAGAATGGGCCGAGTCGCGAACGGCGCGAGCGGCCTCCGCGGCGGCCGTGCCCGTCGCGCACCACCCGCCGCACGTCACCCACGAGGGAGCGCCCGTTGCCCGCACACGTCACCATCCCCCAGCACCTGCTGCCCGCCGACGGCCGCTTCGGCGCCGGCCCCTCCAAGATCCGTCCGGCACAGGTCGAGGCCGTGTCGCGCGCCGGGGCCGGCCTGCTCGGCACCTCCCACCGCCAGGCGCCGGTGCAGGAGCTCGTGGGCTCGGTGCGGGAGGGCCTCGCGCAGTTCCTCGGCCTGCCCTCCGGCCACGAGGTGCTCCTGGGCCTGGGCGGGGCCACCGCGTTCTGGGACGCCGCCGCGTTCGGGCTGGTCGAGCGGAGGGCCCAGCACCTGGTGTTCGGGGAGTTCGGCGCGAAGTTCGCCCAGGCCACCGACGGCGCACCGTTCCTGGAGCCCTCCTCGATCGTGGAGTCCGCCCCCGGCACCCGCCCGGACGCCCGGGCGGAGGAGGGCGTGGACGTCTACGCGTGGCCCCAGAACGAGACCTCCACCGGTGTCGCCGCGCCCGTGCACCGGCCCTCCGGGATCGCGGACGACGCGCTGGTGCTGGTGGACGCGACCTCGGCCGCCGGGGGGATGGCCGCGGAGGTGGCCGCGGCGGACGTCTACTACTTCTCCCCGCAGAAGAACTTCGGCTCGGACGGCGGACTGTGGCTGGGCGCGTTCTCCCCCGCGGCGATCGAGCGGATCGAGCGGATCGGCGCCTCCGGGCGGTGGATCCCCGACTTCCTGCAGCTGACCACGGCGCTGGAGAACTCCCGGAAGAACCAGACCTACAACACCCCGGCCCTGGCCACGCTGGTGATGCTCGACGAGCAGGTCCGCTGGCTCAACGACCAGGGCGGCATGACCTGGGCCGCGGCCCGCACAAAGGCCTCCTCGGACCTGGTCTACGGGTGGGCCGAGGCCTCGTCCTTCGCGTCCCCGTTCGTGGCCCGCCCCGAGGACCGCTCCACCGTGATCACCACCGTGGACTTCGACGCCGCCGTGGACGCGGCCGCCGTCGCGGCGGTCCTGCGCGCCCACGGCGTGGTCGACGTCGAGCCCTACCGCAAGCTGGGGCGCAACCAGCTGCGGATCGCCACGTTCGTCTCCATCGAGCCCGACGACGTCGCCCGGCTGCTGGCCTGCGTGGACCACGTCGTCGAGCAGCTCCGCGGAGGAGCCGGGCGCTAGCCGGAGTTCTCGGGCGCGGAGCGCTCCGCGCGCAGCCGCAGCCAGACGACGAAGCCCACCAGGGCCCCGCCGAGTCCCGCCGCCACGGCGACCCCCATGCCCCAGCGCGCCCCGAGGGCGTCGGTGATCCAGCCGACGACCGGCGCCCCGATCGGGGTGCCGCCCATGAAGATGGCCATGTAGAGGCTCATGACGCGTCCGCGCATCACCGGCGAGGTGGTGGACTGCACGTACGCGTTGGCGGTGGTCATGATGGTCAGGGAGGACAGCCCGCAGGGGACCAGCCACAGCGCGAACAGCGGCAGGGTGGGCGCCGTCGCCGCGCCCAGGCAGCTGAGGGCGAAGACGGCGCTGCCCCCGTAGACGTAGCGCAGCCGGGCGCTGCGGCGCCGGGCCGAGAGCAGGGCCCCGGCCACCGTGCCGACCGCGAGCACCGAGTTGAGCAGCCCGAAGGTCTCCGAGCCCCGGCCGAACTCGGGTCCGGCCATGGCGGCCAGGAAGACCGCGAAGTTCAGCCCGAAGGTGCCGATGAGGAAGATGGTGACCAGCACCGCCACGATGTCGGGGCGGCCGGCCACATAGGCCAGCCCCTCCCGGATCTGGCCCCGCCCCCGGCCGGAGCGCGGCATCCCGCGCAGCTCGTCGGCGCGGATCGCCAGGACGGCGGCGAGCATCGCGCCGAAGGTCAGCGTGTTGAGGAGGAACACCCAGCCCGAGCCGATGGCGGCCACGAGCACGCCGGCCACGGCGGGCCCGATCATCCGTGCGGCGTTGAACGAGGTCGCGTTCAGGGCCACGGCGTTGGAGAGGTATGCGTCGTCGACCATCTCCGAGACGAAGGTCTGGCGCACGGGGGCGTCGAGGGTGGAGACGACGCCCAGGGCGAGGGCGAAGCCGTAGACGTGCCACAGGGTGGCCGCGTCGGCCAGGACCAGCGCCCCCAGGCCGGCCGCCAGCACCGCCATGGCCGTCTGGGTCCACAGCAGCAGGCGCCGCCGGTCGAGCCGGTCCGCGAGCACGCCGGCCCAGGGCGCGAGGAAGAGCTGGGGCAGGAACTGCAGGGCCGTCACCACGCCCATGGCGGTGGCGTCGTGGTCCGAGAGCTCGTCGAAGACCAGCCACGACTGGGCCGTGCGCTGCATCCACGTGCCGATGTTGGACACGAGCGCGCCCAGGAACCACAGCCGGTAGTTGCGGAACCGGAAGGACCGGAACATCCCGCGCGCGGGCTCCGGGGCCTCGTCCGTCCTCGCGGTCCCCGGCGGGACGGTCAGAGCTCCTCGCCCTCCTGCGGCGGGACCGGCGTGTCCTCGGCCCGGTCACCGGACGCCGGCTCGCCGTCGGGGGCGCCGCCGGAGCCCTCGGGCCCGCCGGCCGCCGCGGTCTCCCCGGCCTCGTCCTCGGCCCGGTCCTGCTCCTCCTGGGCCTTCTCCTCGGCGCTGACGCGGGCGGACCACGGGACCCACTCGGGCGCCAGCAGGGCATCCTCCCCCGGCAGCAGGCCGACCTCGCAGACCGTCACCGCCTTGCTGCGCGGGGCGCGGGCCAGGCTCGCGAACCAGTTCCAGCCCCGGTACCCGGGCAGGGTGCACTCGAAGTGGTGGACGACCAGCCGGTCCTCCTCCACCGTCACCCGGTGACCGCCGCCGATCTGCGAGGGCTCCGCGATCTGCTCCACCCCGGCGCGAGCCGTGGCGACGTCGGCCACGAGCAGGGGGTCCTGCTTCGGGGCCCGGCGACGGCGGGGCGCCGCCGCCACCGGTGCCGCCTGCTCGGGCGCCGGCGGCACGGCCTCGGCGGGCGCGTCCTGGACGGTCTCCTCGGTCACTGCTGGTCTCCCTCGGGTGGGTGCCGGCGGGGGCCGGCGGGTGGTTGCTCGGGATCGGTGGACGGCAACGGCGCGGCGGCCTCAGACGTCCAGGTTGTCGGCCACCGTGCGCAGGATGGCGGCGATCTTCTTCCCGTGCGCGGAGTCCGGGTAGCGGCCCCGGTGCAGCCCGTTGGACATCTCGTCCAGGAGCTTGATGAGGTCCTCGGTGATGACCGCCATCTCGTCGGCGGGCTTGCGGACGTTCTTCGCGACCGACGGGGTCCGGTCGAGGATCCGGACGGAGAGCGCCTGCGCGCCGCGCCGACCCTGGGCCACCCCGAAGTCCATCCGCGTGCCCGGCTTCACCGTGGTGGCACCGGAGGGCAGCGCCGAGGAGGGCAGGAACACTTCCTGGCCGTCGTCGGCCGCCAGGAAGCCGAAGCCCTTCTTCGCATCGAACCACTTGACCTTGCCGGTGGGCACGCTGTCTCCCTCGTCCTCGTGTTCGTGGAGGGGCGGCCCGTCGGTCCCTGCCGCCGAGCCACCCTGTGGAACCTCCCATTCTAGCCCTGCTCCGGGGGCGGGGACCGCCGGGGCGCGGTCAGCGGCACACCGTTGCGCTCGGTACCCTGGAGCCATGCCTGTCTCCGACGACCGTGCGCCCGCGCCCCGCACTGCCCGACGCCCCGGGATCGACGTCCTCGGCGTCTCCGCGGTGGTGCTCGGCCTGGTGTGCGCCGTGTGCCTCGCCCTGCTGCTCGTGCTCACGGCCGTCGGAGCGGACCCCTGGGACGGGCTCACGGTGGTGCCGTGGTTCGCGTTCCCGGTGGCCTTCCTGCTGTTCTGCGCGGTCCTCGTGCGCTCCCTGCTGCGCCGCCGCCGGGCCTGATCCGTGCTCCCGGACGGGCTGCTCCGGGATCTCGCGTCCCGCTCCCCCGCCGAGCTGGGCGAGCTGCTCGCCGCCCGGCCCGACGCCGCGCGCCCGGGCACGGGGTCCCTCGAGGACCTCGCCGAGGCCCTGCTGTCCCGGGCGGGGCTGCGCCGGGCCCTCGACGCCCTCTCCCGGCCCGAGCTGGACGCCGTCGAGCGCGCCGTGCTGCTGGGCCCGCCGGAGGATCCCGCCGCGC
>NZ_PDDL01000013.1:0-57082 GCF_020833785.1 Kocuria sp. CCUG 69068 | reverse complement strand
GTCCCCGTCCGCCCGGCGGGTGCTCGCGGCGGACCCGGGGCTGCCGGCGGGCGCCTACGTCCTGCCCGAGGACGTGCGGGAGCACCCCGGCCGGGTCGCGGACACGGCGGCGCGGGACGTGCAGGATGCCGCCGCGCACGTGCTGGCCCGCGGGGACGCCGGCGACCGGTGCTGGGCGCTCGTGGCGCTCGAGCGCGCGACCGGGCTGCGCGCCGCGCTCACGGGGGAGGTCGACGCCCTGCCCGGCGTGGTCCGGGACGACCCGCCGCGGTGACCTCCCGCCCGGTGGGGCGGCTCAGGCTCCCCGCAGCACGTCGACGCCCAGCTTGAGGATGAGCAGCGAGACCACGGTGAGGAACACCACCCGGATGAAGCGGCTGCCGCGGGCCACCGCGGTGCGCGCCCCGAGGTAGCCGCCCAGCATGTTGGACAGCCCCAGGACGAGACCCAGGCCCCACAGCACCGACCCGTGGCCGAAGAAGAACACGAGCGCGCCCACGTTGGTCGCGAGATTGACGATCTTCGCCTTGGCGCTGGCGGCCAGGAAGCTGTAGCCCAGCAGCGTGATCATGGCGATGACCAGGAACGAGCCGGTGCCCGGGCCCATCACGCCGTCGTAGAAGCCGATGACGGTGCCGATCACCATCGCGGTGCCGTAGTGCCGCGCCCCGCTGTGGCGCAGCTCGGTGAGCTGCCCCACGGTGGGCCGGGCCACGGTGAACAGGAGCACGGCCACCAGCGCGGCGAGGATGATCGGGCGGAACACCGCCTCGGGCAGGGACGCGGCCAGCGCCGCCCCGCCGAAGCTGCCGAGAAGCGCGACGCCGGCCATGGGCAGGGCGGTGCGCAGGTCGGGGGACGTGCGCCGGTAGAAGGTCAGCGCGCTCGTCGCGGTGCCGAACACGGAGCCCATCTTGTTGGTGGCCAGGGCCTGGACGGGGCTGATCCCCGGGACCATCAGCACCACGGGCAGCTGCAGCAGGCCGCCGCCGCCGACCACGGCGTCGACGAATCCCGCGGCGAGTCCGGCCGCCACCAGCAGGGCGACGACGCCGGGGTCCATCTGCTCCAGGCCCGAGGCCCCGAGCCAGGCGCCGAGCCCCTGCACGGGATCAGCCGCGCACTGCGGCGGCGACCACGGCGGCGACGCCGTCCCGGGGCACGTCCTCGTTGCTGCCGCTCGCGCGGTCCTTGAGCTCGAGGACGCCGTCCTTGAGGCCGCGGCCGACCACCAGCACGGTGGGCACGCCGAGCAGCTCGGCGTCGCCGAACTTCACGCCCGGGGAGACCTTGGGCCGGTCGTCGAAGAGGACCTCGAGCCCCTCCGCCTCGAGCTCGGCCACGACCTTCTCGGCCTCCTCCAGCACCTCGGGGCCCTTGCCGGTGGCGACCACGTGGACGTCCGCGGGGGCGACCTGGCGCGGCCAGAGCAGCCCCTTGTCGTCGTGGTAGGCCTCGGCGAGGGCGGCCACCGCCCGGGTGACCCCGATCCCGTAGGAGCCCATGGTCACGGTGACGAGCTTGCCGTTGCGGTCGAGCACCTTCAGCCCCAGTGCCTCCGCGTACTTGCGGCCCAGCTGGAAGATGTGGCCCATCTCGATGCCGCGGGCCGCCTCGAGCGGACCGGAGCCGTCCGGCGCGGGATCGCCGGCCCGGACCTCGGCGCACTCCAGGACGCCGTCCCAGGCGAAGTCGCGCCCGGCCGTGAGGTCGTAGACATGCTGGCCGGCCACGTTCGCCCCGGTCACCCACCGGGTGCCGCGGACCACGCGCGGGTCCACGAAGAAGGGGATGCCGGTCGAGGACTTCTCGCCGAGCACGGCCTGGTCCGGGGACAGCCCCGGCCCGATGTAGCCCTTGACCAGCAGCGGGCAGGCGCGCAGGTCCTCGTCACCGGCCTGCTCCACCAGCACCTCGCCGGAGACGTCCAGGGCGGCGCCGATGCCGGCCTCGATGCGCTTGAGGTCCACGGCGCGGTCGCCGGGCAGGCCGACCGCCACGAGTCGCCTGGCGCCGTCGGGCAGGACGACGGCGAGCACCACGTTCTTGAGGGTGTCGCCGGCGGTCCAGGGTCCCTCGGCGCGCGGGTGCAGCTCGTTCGAGCGCTGCACGAGCGTGTCGATCGTGGGGCTCTCCGGGGTCTCGAGCACCCGTGCCTCGGGGGCCCCGGCGGGATCGGTCTCCGCGGGCACCACGGTGGTCACCGCCTCGACGTTGGCCGCGTAGCCGCCGGGCGAGCGCACGAACGTGTCCTCGCCGATGACCGTGGGGTGCAGGAACTCCTCGGAGCGGGAGCCGCCCATGGCCCCGGACTGGGCCGAGACGGCGACCACGGGCAGGCCGAGGCGCTCGAAGATCCGGACGTAGGCCTCGCGGTGCCTGGCGTAGGACTCGTCGAGACCGGCGTCGTCGACGTCGAAGGAGTAGGAGTCCTTCATGACGAACTCGCGCCCGCGCAGGAGACCGGCGCGGGGGCGGGCCTCGTCCCGGTACTTCGCCTGGATCTGGTAGAGGGTGACGGGGAGGTCCTTGTAGGAGGAGTACAGGTCCTTGACGAGCAGCGTGAACATCTCCTCGTGCGTGGGCGCGAGCAGGTAGTCGGCGTCCTTGCGGTCCTTCAGGCGGAACAGGTTCTCCCCGTACTCCGTCCAGCGGTTCGTGACCTCGTAGGGCTCGCGCGGCAGCAGCGCCGGGAAGTGCACCTCCTGGGCGCCGATCGCATCCATCTCCTCGCGCACTACCTGCTCGACCTTCCCGAGCACCCGCAGGCCCATCGGCAGCCAGGTGTAGATGCCCGGGGCGGCCCGGCGGATGTAGCCGGCGCGGACGAGCAGCTTGTGGCTGTCCACCTCGGCGTCGACCGGGTCTTCGCGGAGGGTTCGCAGGAACAGGGAGGAGAGTCGCAGCGCCACGAGGGCTCCGTTTCTCCCGGGGAGCGCGGCGTGGTGCGGCCGGGCCCGGGCGTCGAGAGGGTGGGCGGCGCCGACGGCGCCGCTGATTCCGGTCAAATCTACACCCCCCGCCCGGCCCGGCCGCACCGGGATCGGCGGCCCCGGGCGCTCAGAGCAGGACGGTGGCGAAGGTCCCGACCCGCTCGAAGCCGACCCGCCGGTAGGTGGCGAGGGCCCGGACGTTGTAGTCGTTGACGTAGAGGCTGACCACCGGGGTGCGCCGGCGGGCGAGGCGCACGGCCGCCGCCATGCAGGGCGCCGCCAGCCCCCGGCCGCGGTGCGCCGGGTCCACCCACACGCCCTGCACCTGCGCCACGCCGCGGGCCACCGAGCCGAGGTCGGCCTTGAACACCACGCGGCCCCCGTCGTCGGTCAGCACGAGGCAGCGCCCCGCCTCGACGAGCGCGGAGACCCGGTCCCGGTACCCGCGGTCGCCGCCCGTGTACGGGGAGTACCCGACCTCCTCCTCGAACATGGCGGCGCTCGCCGGGAGCACGGCGGGGAGGTCCTCGGGGCGTGCCACGCGCACGCCGGGGTGCGGGGCGGGCGCCGGGTCCCGGTCGATGGCCAGCAGGGGCTGGACGGGGCGCAGGTCGAAGGGCCGGGGCCACGAGCGCTCCACCCGGGACCACAGCCCGAGGACCAGCTCGGCGGGCCCGAACAGCGAGGCGTGCCGGGACCCGCCCCGCCGCAGGTGCCCTCCGACGAGGTCCAGGCCCGGGCCGTCCAGGGACACGGGCACCACGTTCGTGCCCACCCAGCACGCGCCGGTCAGCTCACCGTTCGGCCCGGCGGTGCCGACCACGGGCGGGATCCGCGAGCCTTTGCTCCCGCGGTACGACTCGACGTGGGCGGCCACGAAGGCGTGGGCGACGGGGTCCGCCTCGAGCAGCCGGTCCAGCTGGGCCGGATCGACCTCCCCCGCCGGCACCAGCCGCGGCGCCGTCCTCCGCTGCGTCCTCACCCGCCCGTCACCGGCCCGTCAGCTGACGCTCACGACGGGGCTGCCCGCCGTGGTCTCCCCGTTCTCGTCCGTCTCCATCTCGGCGGCGATGCGGTTGGCCTCCTCGATCAGCGTCTCCACGATGAGGTCCTCGGGGACGGTCTTCACGACCTCGCCCTTGACGAAGATCTGGCCCTTGCCGTTGCCGGAGGCCACGCCGAGGTCGGCCTCGCGGGCCTCGCCGGGGCCGTTGACGACGCAGCCCATCACGGCCACCCGCAGCGGGACGGTGAGCCCCTCGAGGCCCGCCGTCACCTCGTCCGCGAGCGTGTAGACGTCGACCTGCGCGCGGCCGCAGGAGGGGCAGGAGACGATCTCGAGCTTGCGCGGGCGCAGGCCCAGGGACTGCAGGATCTGGTTGCCGACCTTGACCTCCTCGACCGGCGGCGCCGAGAGGGAGACGCGGATGGTGTCCCCGATGCCCTGGGAGAGCAGGGCGCCGAAGGCCGTGGCGGACTTGATGGTGCCCTGGAAGGCGGGGCCCGCCTCGGTCACGCCGAGGTGCAGGGGCCAGTCGCCGCGCTCGGCGAGCAGCTGGTAGGCCCGGACCATGGTGACGGGGTCGTTGTGCTTGACGGAGATCTTGAAGTCGTGGAAGTCGTGCTCCTCGAACAGGGACGCCTCCCACACGGCGGACTCGACGAGCGCCTCGGGCGTGGCCTTGCCGTACCTGTCCATGATCCGCTGGTCGAGGGAGCCGGCGTTCACGCCGATCCGGATGGACACCCCGGCGGCCTTGGCCTCGCGGGCGATCTGGCCGACCTGGTCGTCGAACTTGCGGATGTTGCCCGGGTTCACGCGCACGGCCGCGCACCCGGCCTCGATGGCCGCGTAGACGTACTTCGGCTGGAAGTGGATGTCGGCGATCACCGGGATCGGGGACTTCATGGCGATGATCGGCAGGGCGTCGGCGTCGTCCTGGGACGGGCACGCCACCCGGACGATGTCGCACCCGGTGGCGTTGAGCTCGGCGATCTGCTGCAGGGTGGCGTTGATGTCCGTGGTGGGGGTGGTCGTCATGGACTGCACGCTCACCGGCGAGTCGGAGCCGACGCCCACGGACCCGACCCGGATCTGCCGGGTCTTCCGGCGCGGGGAGAGGACGGGCTGGGGCGCGGCGGGCATGCCGAGGCTGACCGGGGTCAAGGAGTTCCTCCGAGGAATCGAGGGCAGGAGCTGGAGCGGTGGCGCCGGGACCCGCTGGCCGGGCCCGTCACCGGTTCCCATTGTGCCCCATGCTCCGGGGCGGCCCCCGGTGCCGGGGGTGCGATTCCTCCCACGCCGAACGCCCGCCGGCCCCGGGGGCGCGCCGGCCGGCCCGGGCTCAGAACAGCCGGACCGGTTTGACGATGTCCGCGTAGATCAGCAGCACGGACATCCCGATCATCAGCACGGCCACCGCGTAGGTCACCGGCAGCAGCCGGGCGGGGTCGAACGGGCCGGGGTCGCGGCGGCCGAGCAGCCGGGCGCTCCCCCGGCGCAGCGCCTCCCACAGCGCCCCGGCGACGTGCCCGCCGTCGAGCGGCAGCAGCGGCAGCAGGTTGAAGACGAACAGGGCCAGGTTGACGGAGCCGACCAGGCCCACGAGGGAGGCGGCCTTGTCCCGCAGCGCGATCTCCTCGTGCGCGGCGATCTCCCCCGAGATCCGGCCGACCCCCACCACGGAGATCGGCCCGTCCGGGTCCCGGGGCGCGTCGGAGAACGCCGCCTCCCCCACCTCGTAGATCCGCTGCGGCAGGTGCAGGACCACCCCGGCGATCTGCTGCAGCCCGTCCAGCACCGCCCCGGGCACCGCGGTCAGCGGCTGCCGGACGGGCTCGCTCGTGGGGCTGATGCCGATGAACCCGACCTCCTCGTAGCGGGGGGCGCCGTCCTCGCCGGTCACGGCGGCGCCGGAGTCGTCCAGCACGGGCCGCGAGGAGAGGATGGGGGTCAGCGCCGCGGACACGGTCCGGCCGTCCCGCTCGACCACCACCGGGATCCGTTCGCCGGCCCGGTCCCGGATCCGGGCGGTGAGCTCGTCCCAGGAGCCGACCGGGGCGCCGTCGACGGCCGTGACGACGTCCCCGGGGCGCAGCCCGGCGGCGTTCGCGGGGGCCTGGGGGTCCTCCGGCCGGCACTCGGTCTGCCCGGCGGCCTGGCGCTCCGCGGCCACCACGCACTCGGACACCCACGCGACCGTCGTGGTGGGCGTCGCCGTCCCGAAGCCGGAGAGCAGGACGGCCAGGCACAGGGTCCCGAGCAGGAGGTTCATCACGGGGCCGCCGAGCATGATCACGATCCGCTTCCACACGGGCAGCCGGTAGAACACGCGGTCCTCGTCCCCGGGGAGGAGCTGGTCCGCGGCGCCGCCGCGGACCTCGGCCGCCATCTGCTGGAACACGCCGGTGCTCGAGGCGCGGGCCGTCGAGCCCGCGCGCGCCGGCGGGTACATCCCCACCATGGAGATGTAGCCGCCCAGCGGGACCGCCTTGAGCCCGTACTCCGTCTCGCCGCGCCGGCGGGAGAGCACGGTGCGCCCGAAGCCGACCATGTACTGCGTGACGCGCACGCCGAAGAGCTTGGCCGGCACGAGGTGGCCGATCTCGTGGAGGGCGATGGAGACCGCGATGGCGGCGGCGGCCAGCAGCACGCCCACGAGGAACAGCACGACACCCATCCGTCGGACCTCCCGGGATCGTCGAGGGACCCCGGCGGGCGCCGGGGACGTCGGGGCCGTGCGCTCGGCACGGCGAGGACCAGTCTGCACCACGATCCTGGACGTCGGGCACCGGGCGCACCAGGGCACGACGACGGCCGGTGCCCTCCCGGGAGGGAGGCGCACCGGCCGTCGGTGGGCTGCGGGGCGGGGCGCCTCAGCGGCGCAGGATCCGGCGGGCCAGCCGGTTGCCCACCACCTGCACGAGCTGGACCAGGACCACGATGACGGCGACCGCCGCCCACGTGACCTCGTCGTTGAACCGCTGGTAGCCCAGGCGCAGGGCGAAGTCGCCCAGGCCGCCGGCGCCGATGGCACCGGCCATCGCCGACATGTCCGTGATGCCGATGACCAGGAACGTGTAGCCGAGCACCAGGGGGCCCAGCGCCTCGGGCAGGATCACCGTAGTGATGATCCGGCCGCGGGAGACGCCCATGGAGCGGGCCGCCTCCACGACCCCGGGGTCCACGCTCATGAGGTTCTGCTCGACGATGCGCGCCACCGCGAACATGGCCCCGATGGTCATCGCGAAGATCGCGGCGTTGGGCCCCAGCCGGGTCCCGACGACCCCCTGGGTCACCGGTCCCAGCGCGGCCAGCAGGATGATGAACGGGATCGGCCGGACGAAGTTCACCACGAGGTTGAGGCCCTCGTGCACCGCCCGGTTCTCCAGGATGTTGCCCCGGCGGGTGACGTAGAGGCCGACGCCCACGAGCAGACCGAGCAGGCCGGCGAGCAGCAGCGTGACCGCCACCATGTAGAGGGTCTCCCCGAGCGCGGACAGCAGCTCGGGTCCCAGGACGGACCAGTCGTTCACGCGGCCACCTCTCTCAGGGTCGTGATGCGGGACATCTCGTCGACCACGGCCTGCACGGCCGCGTCCGCACCGGTCAGCTCGAAGGTCAGGGACCCGAACGACTGCTCCTGGAGCACGCTGATCCCGCCGTAGGCGATGGTGAAGCGGACCCCGCGGGCAGCGCCGTCCGAGAGCACCCCGCCGATGTCCACGCCGTCGCCGACGTCCACGATCACCAGGCGCCCCCGGTGGGCGCGGCGCAGCCGCTCGACCTCACGGGCGTCGGGCACCGAGTGCAGGACGGAGGAGACGAAGCGGCGGGCGGTCTCGGTGCGGGGCCGGGCGAAGATGTCCACGGTGGAGCCGTGCTCCACGACCTTCCCGTCCTGCATCACGGCCACGCGGTCGGCGATCGCGCGGACCACGTCCATCTCGTGGGTGATGATCACGATCGTGATCCCGAGCTCCCGGTTGACCCGCTGCAGCACCTGCAGCACCTCCTGGGTGGTCTCCGGGTCGAGGGCGCTCGTCGACTCGTCGGCCAGGAGCAGCTTCGGGCTGGTCGCCAGGGCGCGGGCGATGCCCACGCGCTGCTTCTGCCCGCCGGAGAGCTGCTCCGGGTAGTTGCCGGCGCGGGCGGCGAGACCCACGAACTCGAGCAGCTCGGCCACCCGCGCCCGGCGCTTCTCCTTCGGCCAGCCGGCCCGCTTGAGCGGGTACTCGACGTTGCCGGCGACGGTGCGGGAGGTGAAGAGGTTGAACTGCTGGAAGATCATCCCGATCTCCTGCCGCACGGGCGCCAGCTCGGTCTCGCGCCGGCCGGCCACCTCGAAGCCCTCCACGGTCAGGGAGCCCGAGGACACGGGCTCGAGCCCGTTGATCAGGCGCACGAGGGTGGACTTGCCCGCCCCGGAGTAGCCGATCACGCCGAAGATCTCGCCGCGGCGGACGTCGAGGGTGACGTCGTCGACCGCGAGCACCTCGCGCGCCGCCCGCCCCGAGCCGGTGCGGAAGGTCTTGGAGACGTTGCGGAAGGAGACGAGCACCTCGTCCGGGCGCCCGGGTGCGGGCGGCCCGGCGGGGACCGCCGCGCTCACTGCTCCTGGTCCTTCAGCTCCTGCTGGTAGCGCGCGGTCAGCTCCTGGAGCTCCTCCGGCTCCAGCTGCAGCGGCACGGCGGTGTCCTTGGTCTCCTCCATCTCGGCGTCGAGCACGGCCTGCTCGTGGTAGAGGTCCGCGACCTGCCGGAGGGTCTCGTCGTCGGCGAGCTCCTCCGTGGTGGTGAAGAGGTTGACGTAGGCGCGGGAGCCCTCGGACTCGGGGTCGTCCTGGGCGAGCGCGGACTGCGGGTCGATGTCGGCCCGCGAGAGGAAGTCGTTGTTGATGACCGAGCCGGCCACCGAGTCGAGCGAGAGCACCGTCTGCTCCGCGGAGACCGGGGTGACCCGCACCGTGGAGGCCTCGGTGTCGACGTCGAGCTCGGTGGGGATGAGGGTGTCGCTGCTCAGCTCCACGAGACCTGCGGCCTCGAGCACGAGCAGGGCCCGGGAGAGGTTCACGGCGTCGTTGGGCACCGCGATCTCGTCGCCCTCCTGGAACTGCTCCACGGAGTCGTACTGGTTGGAGTACAGGCCCAGCGGATAGATCGAGGTCGAGCCGATCGGGGTGATGGAGCCGCCGGCCGCGTTGTTGTAGTCGGCGAGGAACGGGACGTGCTGGAACCAGGTCATCTCCACGTCACCGGACTCGGTGGCGGGGTTCGGCTGGTTGTAGTCGGAGAAGTCGACGTACTCGACGGTGATGCCCTGCTCCTCGGCCACCCGCTGGAGGGCGTCGTGGGTCGGGTCGGTGCCCACCACGCCGATGGTGACCTTGTCGTCGGCCAGCACGCCCTCGCCGGAGGACTCCCCGGCGGAGCCGCCGCAGGCGGTGAGGGCGAGGCCGAGGGTCGTGGCCAGGGCGAGGAAGGGGAGGCGCTGCGATCGCATGTGGTGCCTTTCCGTGGGTCCGGGGTGTCGGAGGTCTCCACCGGGGCCAACGGGTCCGGCGGCCACGGTCGAGGGCGCGCCGGAGGGCGCGTGCGCGGTCGGACCGTACTTGCCGCCGGCCGTCGTCGGCCGGTGCCGGATGGTTCACCTGGGGCACCCCACTACGGGAGAGGGTTGCCGCCCAGCAAGCCAGGGCTGCACGCTGGGACTCGTCATCCGCCAGACAGACTAGCACGTGCGGCGGGGCCGGGCCCGGCCCGGTCAGCGGGCGAGGACCTCGCGGGCCCGCCCGCGGGCCCAGCGCTCGGCCGCCAGCACGGCCTCGAGCTCCAGCGGGCCTGCGTCGTCGTGCTCGCCCAGCACCGCCTCGACCGTGTCCACGATGGCGGGGAACCGGATCCGGCCGTCGTGGAAGGCGTGCACCGCCTCCTCGTTGGCCGCGTTGAACACGGCGGGGAAGGTCCCGCCCCGCTCCCCCGCCGCCTTGAGGAGCTCGACGGCGGGGAATGCCACCGGGTCGAGGGGCTCGAAGGTCCACTCCGTGGCGCGCGTCCAGTCGCACGGCAGGGCGGCCCCGGGCACCCGGTGCGGCCAGGCCAGACCGAGGGCGATGGGCAGGCGCATGTCCGGGGGCGAGGCCTGGGCGAGGGTGGAGCCGTCCACGAACTGGACCATGGAGTGCACGACCGACTGGGGGTGGACCACCACGTCGATGCGCTCGAGGGGGACGTCGAAGAGCAGGTGGGCCTCGAGCACCTCGAGGGCCTTGTTCACCATGGTCGCCGAGTTGGTCGTCACCATCAGGCCCATGTCCCACGTCGGGTGGCGCAGCGCGTCCCGGGGCGTGACCGTCTCGAGCTCCGCCCGGGACCGGCCGCGGAAGGGCCCGCCGGAGGCCGTCAGCACGAGCCGGTCCACCTCCGCGGCGGTGCCGCCGCGCAGCGCCTGCGCCAGCGCGGAGTGCTCGGAGTCCACGGGGATCAGGGCGTCCGGGTCCCCGGTGGCCGCGGCGGCGGCCTTGACCAGGGCGCCGCCGGCGATCAAAGACTCCTTGTTCGCCAGGGCGAGCCGGTGCCCGGCCCGCAGCGCCGCCAGCGTGGGGGCGAGCCCGATGGAGCCGGTGATCCCGTTGAGCACGAGGTCGGCGTCGGGGTGGGCGGCGACCGCGGACGCGGCGTCGGGCCCGTGCACGACGTCCGGGCGGTATCCCCCGGCCCCGGCGGACGCGGCCCGGTCCGCGATGAGGCCGGCCAGCCGGGCGGCGTCCTGGGCGGTGCCGCTGGTCGCCACGAGCGCGGCGCGGGTCTCGAGGGCCTGCTCGGCGAGGAGCTCGAGGTGCCGTGCTCCGGCGGCGAGGGCGACCACGGTGAACGGGTCCGCGCCCTCGAGCTCGCGGGCGGCCCGCACGACGTCGAGCGCCTGGGTGCCGATCGAGCCCGTCGACCCGAGGACGCTGATCCGGCGGGGGCCGGCGGCGGCCAGGGCGCGCAGCTCGGGTGTCGGGCGGGTGCGGGGCGAGGTGGCGGGGGGCGTCATGGCCCCAGTATCCCCCAGCGCCACTCCTCGGTGCGGTGCCCGCAGGGGGTGCCTGCGGACGGCCCGGAACGGGCCGAGGCCCCGTCCACCGGGAGCGGTGGACGGGGCCTCGGCGACCGACGGGGGTGGGATCAGCGCGTGGCGCGACCCTTGCGGCCGGAGACCGCGCCCCAGATGAAGAGCACGATGAGGGCTCCCACGACGGCGGTGATGATAGTGCCGATGTCGAACGCGGACTCCAGGTCCCCGATGCCGATCAGCGAGCCGAGGAAGCCTCCGAGGAGGGCCCCCACGATGCCGAGGACGATCGTGACGATGATGCCGCCACCCTGGCTGCCCGGCATGATGAGCTTGGCGAGGGCGCCTGCGATGAGGCCGAGGATGATCCAGCTGATGATTCCCATGATGGCTCCTTATCCGTCCCGGGAGGGACTTTTATTGTACGCAACCGGCGAGTATCCCTGGAATACCCTGAGGTTGCTTCTGCGCCTCACCCTAGCCGACGGTCAGCCGCCTGTCTGTTCCCGTTAGCCAATCGACGCGTTCCCCCGGACGCGGACCGGCCCGCCGGAAGCCGGGGCTTCGGGCGGGCCGGTGGATCCTCCCAGGTGGGAGCGGGAATCCGTCAGTGGGCGACGGGCTTCTCGGCGCCGATGCCTGTGAGGGAGCGCACCTCCATCTCGGACTGCTTGATCGGGTCCTCGAGACGGCGCTCCGTCATGGAACCGATGAAGCCGAGCAGGAAGGAGGCCGGGATCGAGACGATGCCCGGGTTCTGCAGCGGGAACCACGCGAAGTCGGCGGTCGGGATCATCGACGTCTCGGAGCCGGACATGACCGGGGAGAAGACGATGAGGCCCACCGAGAGGATCAGGCCGCCGTACATGGACCAGACCGCGCCCCGGGTGGTGAAGCGCCGCCAGTACAGGGAGTACAGGATGGTCGGCAGGTTCGCCGAGGCCGCGACCGCGAAGGCGAGCGCCACGAGGAACGCGACGTTCTGGCCCTGGGCGCCGATGCCGCCCGCGATGGAGACGAGACCGATGACCACCACCGTGGTCTTCGCCACCTTCAGCTCCTTGCGGGGATCGGAGTTCCCCTTCTTGATCACGCTGGTGTAGATGTCGTGGGCGAACGAGGCCGAGGCCGTGATGGCCAGGCCGGCGACGACCGCGAGGATCGTGGCGAAGGCCACCGCCGCGATGATGCCCATCAGCAGGGACCCGCCGAGCTCGAAGGCCAGCAGCGGGGCCGCGGAGTTCACGCCGCCGGGTGCCGCCTGGATCCGCTCGGCGCCGATGAGGGCCGCCGCGCCGAAGCCCAGGATGAGGGTGAAGAGGTAGAACAGGCCGATCAGCGAGATGGCCCAGACCACGGAGGTGCGCGCCTCCTTGGCCGTGGGCACCGTGTAGAAGCGCATGAGCACGTGGGGCAGGCCCGCCGCGCCGAAGACGAGGGCCAGGCCCAGGGAGATGAAGTCCAGCTTGCTGGTCTCGCTCACGCCGTACTTCAGGCCCGGCTCGAGGATGGCCGGGTTGCCGGAGACGGCGACCGCGTCACCGAGCAGGGAGGAGAAGTTGAAGCCGTAGAGCGCCAGGATCCAGACGGTCATGACCGCCACGCCGGAGACCAGGAGCACCGCCTTGATGATCTGCACGTAGGTGGTGCCCTTCATCCCGCCCACGAGGACGTAGACGATCATGAGCACGCCCACGACCACGATGACCAGCGACTGCCCGACCCGCGAGCTGATGCCCAGCAGCAGCGACACCAAGGCGCCCGCCCCGGCCATCTGGGCCAGCAGGTAGAACGCGGACACGGCGAGGGTGGAGATGGACGCCGCGACGCGCACGGGGCGCTGGCGCAGGCGGAAGGACAGGACATCCGCCATCGTGAACTTGCCGGTGTTGCGCAGCAGCTCGGCGATCAGCAGCAGCGCCACGAGCCAGGCCACGAGGAAGCCGATGGAGTAGAGGAACCCGTCGTAGCCCTGGAGGGCGATCGCGCCCACGATGCCCAGGAAGGACGCCGCCGAGAGGTAGTCGCCCGCGATGGCCAGGCCGTTCTGGGTGCCGCTGAAGCCACGGCCGCCGGCGTAGTAGTCGGCCGCCGTGGACGTGGACTTCGAGGCGCGGAGGACGATGACCATCGTGACGACGACGAACGCGCCGAAGATGGAGATGTTGATCCAGGGCGTGCCGACCGTCTCCGTGGTGGCGGCCGTCATGGGCGCGAGCGCGGTGTGCAGCTGGTGCATCGGTCAGTTCTCCTGTCCGTGGACGCCGCCGGTGGTGCCGAGGCTGGGCTCGAGACGCTCCCGGATGGCCGTGGCCTTCGGGTCCAGCTTGCGGTTGGCGAAGGACACGTAGGCCCCCGTGATGGCAAAGGTCGTGACGAACTGGAGCAGGCCCAGGACGACGCCGAGGTTGACGTTGCCGATGACCTGGATGGCGAACAGCTGCGGCGCGTACATGGCGAGCACCACGTACAGCAGGTACCAGACCAGGAAGGCGACGGCGAGCGGGAAGACGAAGCCGCGATGGGTCTTCCGCAGCTCCTGGAACTCTGGCGACCGCTGGGCCGCGGGGAAATCGATGTCGGCGACGAGGTCGTCGGCGTCGATGGGTGGCTGGGTGGACATGGGCTACCTCCTCATGTGATGTGGCCCACACTAGGCCGTTGTATGCACAGGAGCAAGGCGTGACACCCAAAAGTTGCTTTTCAGGGGTCAGGATGAACACGGAACGGCGTTTCTGGACGAGGACCGGTCCAGCATGTATACACAGAGGCTTCGGGGAGCCTGTTTCAGCGAGAGGCCAGGAGCAGTTGGACGGCGCGGTCCAGGAAGGCGTCCACCTGCTGCTCCTCGTAGCTGCGCTCCCCCTGCGCGGGCGGGAACACGGCCCGGCGCAGCTCGGCCGGCGCGAGGTCCGCGGCGCCCTCCAGCCGGGCGCCCAGGCGCTCGCAGAGGACGTCCACGTGGGCCGCGGAGTAGCCCTGGGCCCGCGGCCGGGAGGGGCGCCGGAAGCGCTGCGTGCGCGGCCGGTCGAGACGGTTCCGGAGCAGCCGGGTCAGGGCGTCGACGTGCTCCTGCCAGGCCTCGGGGCCCCGGTCGCGCAGGCACTGCTCGCGCTCGGCCGCGGCCAGCGCGTCCTCGGCCGCGTCCAGCAGCCCGTCGACGGCCTCCGGCCGGTAACCGCCCCGCGCGTCGGCGAAGACGGCGGCGCGCACCTGAGTGCTCAGCACGGCCCCGGACCGGTGCGCCGGTCCGGGACCGGGCGGCGCGTCCTGCAGGGCCGCGTGCACGCCGGCCAGGAGCTCGTCCACCTGGACGACGTCGTAGCCGCGCTCGGCCTCGGTGCACCGCGGGATGCGGGCGGTGGCCGGCCGGGCTCCGGGGCGGTCGGGAGGCATGGGCTGCGGGTCCTGGACGCCGGGCTCAGGCGCTCGCGGCGAAGAGCTCGAACAGCAGGTACCCGGCGGGCACGGCGAAGAGGATGGAGTCGATCCGGTCCATCACGCCCCCGTGGCCGGGCAGGAGGGTGCCCATGTCCTTGATCCCCAGCTCGCGCTTGACCATGGACTCGGAGAAGTCGCCGAGGGTGGCGGCGAGCACGAGCACCGCGGCGAGCACGGCGCCCTCCCACCAGGCGTGGTCGAGCAGCAGCACGGCGCACAGGACGCCGATGAGCACCGAGCCGCCCAGCGACCCGGCGAAGCCCTCCCAGGACTTCTTGGGGCTGATCCGCGGCGCCATGGGGTGGCGGCCCCAGACCACGCCCACGGCGTAGCCGCACGTGTCCGAGCCGACGGCCAGCAGGATGACCGTGAGCACCTTCAGGGGGCCCGCCTCGGTGTGGTAGAGCAGCAGGGCGATGCTCAGCAGGAAGCCCACCCAGACCAGGGCGAACACGGAGCCCATGATGGACAGGATCATGCCGTCCCGGCCCCCCAGGGCCCGCCAGACGATCACGAGCGTCAGCCCCACGATCACGGCCATCATCAGCGCCTCGCCGCCACCGGCGAACGCGGCGACCGGCATCAGCACGCCCGCGGTCACCGCCGGGACGCGCGGGATGACGATGCCGCGGTAGCGCAGGGACCGGCCGACCTCCCAGACGCCGATCCCCGCCGCCGTCCCGGCGAAGAGCGCCAGGACGAGGGGCTGGACGAACAGCCCGACGAGCAGGGTCCCGATGAGCACCACGGCGACGCCCACGGCGGCCGGCAGGTTCCGGCCGGCGCGGGAGGGGGCGGTGTGCCGGCGCCCCGGCGTGCCGGGGGTCGTCGCGGCGCCGGCCCGGACGGGCGCCGGCCGGGCACGCGGGGAGAAGGCCCCCCCGGCGGTTCCCGGGGAAGCCTTCGTCTCCTGGTGCGGTCGCGGCTGGTCCGGCATCAGACCTGCAGCAGCTCCGCTTCCTTGTTCTTGAGCATCTCATCGATCTGGTCGATGTGCTTCTTGGTCGCGGCGTCGAGGTCCTTCTCGGCGCGCTTGCCCTCGTCCTCGCCGATGTCGCCGTCCTTGACGGCCTTCTCGATCTGGTCCTTGGCGTGCCGGCGGATGTTGCGCACGGAGACGCGCGCCTCCTCGGCCTTGTGCCCGACGACCTTGACGTACTCCTTGCGCCGCTCCTGCGTCAGCTCCGGCATGACCACGCGGATGACGTTGCCGTCATTGGCGGGGTTCGCCCCGATGTCCGAGTTGCGCAGCGCCTTCTCGATGTCGTTGAGGGCGGAGCGGTCGTACGGCGTGATGAGCAGCGTGCGGGCCTCGGGGTTCTGGAAGGAGGCGAGCTGCTGGAGCGGGGTGGGAGTGCCGTAGTACTCGACCAGCAGGCTCGAGAAGAGGGAGGGGTTGGCCCGGCCCGTGCGGATCGCGGCGAAGTCCTCCTTGGCGCCTTCCACGGCCTTGCCCATCTTGGTCTTCGCTTCGGACATGGTCTCTGAGATCACGTAGGGGCTCCTTCGTCGTGTCGCACGGAGTCCTCCGCGCGGGGTCGGTTCGGCCGGTCGCCGCGCGGGAACCACGCCGCCCGGCCGTGCTCGCCCCAGTCTAACCGGGGGCCGCCCGGCACCGGCTCACGCGGTGACGAGGGTGCCGATCTGCTCCCCGAGGATCGCGCGGGTGACGTTGCCCTCGCCCTCCATGCCGAACACGCGCATCGTCACGTCGTTGTCGCGGCACAGGCTGAAGGCCGTCTGGTCCATGACCCGGATGTCGCGGGCGAGGGCCTCGCCGTAGGTGAGGGTGGACAGCCGCTGGGCGTCCGGGTTCGTGCGGGGGTCCGCGGTGTAGACGCCGTCCACCCCGTTCTTCGCCATGAGGACCTCGTCCGCGTGGACCTCCAGGGCCCGCTGGGCCGCGACGGTGTCGGTGGAGAAGTAGGGCAGCCCGGCGCCGGCGCCGAAGATCACGACGCGGTCCTTCTCCATGTGCCGGATGGCCCGGCGCGGGATGTAGACCTCGGCCACCTGCTCCATCTTGATCGCGGACTGCACCCGGGTGTCGACCCCGCACTGCTCGAGGAAGTCCTGCAGGGCCAGGCAGTTCATGACGGTGCCCAGCATCCCCATGTAGTCCGCACGGGAGCGGTCCATGCCGGCCTGGGAGAGCTCCGCGCCGCGGAAGAAGTTGCCGCCGCCCACCACGATGGCGGTCTCGACCTGGCCCACGGTGGCCGCGATCTGCTCGGCGATGTCGCGGACCACGCGCGTGTCCACCCCGATGGAGCCGCCGCCGAAGACCTCGCCCGAGAGCTTCAGCAGCACCCGGCGGCGGGCGGGGGCGACCCGGGGGTCCCTGCTCAGGCGCAGGGCCTCGTCCTTGATCTCGGAGGCTGAAGTGGTGGGCATGGTTCCTCCCGGCGACGACGGAGCTGCGTGGACCGGCTCGGCCCCGCGAGGGTGCAGCTGGCGCGGGGGGGCGGGCCTCCCTCAGCATACAGAACGCGTCCGCCCCCGGGCGCCGGCCCCCGGGGCCTCGAGGGCGTCGTCGCAGGCGGGACCGGGAACGACGACGGAGGCGCCCCTGCCGCGCAGGAACGCCTCCGTCGCGAGCGGGCGCCGGGCGCCCGGGAGAGGGCCGGTCAGGCGCCGACGCGGAAGCGGGCGAAGGCCGTGGCGGTCGCACCGGCCTCCTCGAGCACCTTGCCGACGGTCTTCTTGGAGTCCTTGGCGAAGTCCTGGTCCAGCAGGACGACGTCCTTGAAGTAGCCCTTGAGGCGGCCGTTGATGATGTTCGGCAGGATCTTCTCCGGCTTGCCCTCGGCGCGGGCCGTCTCCTCGGCGACGCGCTTCTCCGACTCGACGGTCTCGGCGGGCACGTCCTCCTGGGAGAGGAACGTCGGGGACATCGCGGCGATGTGCACGGCGACGTCGTGGGCGACCTGCCCGGCGTCGGCACCGGCCACGGCCAGCAGCACGCCGACCTGCGCCGGGAGGTCCTTGGAGGTCTTGTGCAGGTAGACGGCCACGTTGTCGCCCTCGACGCGGGCGATGCGCCGGACGACGACCTTCTCGCCGAGCAGGGCACCGGTCTCGGTGACGAGCTCGGAAACGGCCTTGCCGTCGACCTGGGCGTCCATGAGGGACTCGAGCGTGGTGGCGTCGGCGGCCACGGCGGCGTCGAGCACCTTGTTGCCGAACTCGACGAACGGGGCGGACTTCGCCACGAAGTCGGTCTCGGAGTTGACCTCGACCATGTACCCGACGGTGCCCTCGACGCGCGCGGCGACGAGGCCCTCGGCCGTGGCCCGGCCCTCGCGCTTGGTGACGCCCTTGAGACCCTTGACGCGGATGATCTCCTGCGCCTTCTGGAGGTCGCCGTCGGCCTCGTCGAGCGCCTTCTTGACGTCCAGCATGCCGGCGCCGGTGCGCTCACGCAGGGCCTTGATCTCGGTGGCGGTGTAGTTCGCCATGGAAACTCCTCACTCGGTCGGTGGTGCCGGCCGGGGCGGGCACGGGCCCGCCCCGGCCGGCCTCGGGCGGGGACGGTGCCCCGCCGGGGGAAACGGACGGTGGACGGAGACTACTCGGCGGCGGTCTCGGTCTCGGCCGGGGCCTCGGCGGGAGCCTCGGTCTCGGCCGGGGCCTCGGTCGCGGCGGCGGTCTCGGCCTCGGCCGGGGCAGCGGTCTCGGCCGGGGCCTCGGTCGCGGCGGTCTGCTCGGCGGCGTGCTGCTCGAGCAGCTCGCGCTCCCACTCGGCCATCGGCTCGGCGGCCTGGTCGGCACCGCCGGACTTCTTGTTGTGGCGCTCCATGAGCCCCTCGGCCACGGCGTCGGCGATCACGCGGGTCAGGAGGTTGACGGAGCGGATGGCGTCGTCGTTGCCCGGGATCGGGAAGGCGACCTCGTCGGGGTCGCAGTTGGTGTCGAGGATCGCGACGACCGGGATGCCCAGCTTCTGGGCCTCGTCCACCGCGAGGTGCTCCTTCTTGGTGTCCACGATCCAGATCAGGGAGGGGGCCTTGGTCAGGTTGCGGATGCCGCCGAGGGTGCGCTCCAGCTTCTCCTTCTCACGGCGCAGGAGCAGGAGCTCCTTCTTCGTGTACTGCGAGCCCGCGACGTCGTCGAAGTCGATCTCCTCGAGCTCCTTCATGCGCTCGATGCGCTTGGAGACCGTGGCGAAGTTCGTGAGCATGCCGCCGAGCCAGCGGTGGTTCACGTAGGGCATGCCCACGCGGGTGGCCTGCTCGGCGATGGCCTCCTGGGCCTGCTTCTTGGTGCCGACGAAGAGGATGGTGCCGCCGTGGGCCACGGTGGTCTTGACGGCCTCGTAGGCGCGGTCGATGAAGGACAGCGACTGCTGGAGGTCGATGATGTAGATGCCGTTGCGCTCGGTGAAGATGAAGCGCTTCATCTTCGGGTTCCACCGGCGGGTCTGGTGGCCGAAGTGCACGCCGCTGTCGAGGAGCTGGCGCATGGTAACGACGGACATGTCGTCTCCTGGTCTCTCGTGCGGGAGGGCGTGCGACGACGCCCGGCCCGCGGGTTCGGTTCTCGGCTGCGTCCGGCGGACGAGCCCCTGGTGCAGCGGTGGACGGACCCTGCGGGTCCGTCTCCCGGCCGCCGTGCCGCACCCCGCCGGGACGGGGAACGCGGACCGGGGCGGCCGGACCGGGACGGGAGGTCCCGGCGGCGCTGCGCGCGAAGTCAGCTGCTCGCCACCGCGCCGTCGGCTCCGGCGTCGGGGCCGGGTCCGGGTGGGCGCGAGGGCGCGCCACGAGAGGCGCCTCAGAGCACACTGCGGGATCGAGTGTACTACAAGGGCCTCGTCCGCCCTGCACCCGGCCGGGGGCTGCCGGAGGGGCCCCGGGACCGTCCACAGCACGGGGCCGGGCGGCCCTCCGCCCGGCCCCGGTGGCGGACAGTCGGGACATGCCCACCGGACCCTCCCCGCTCCTCCGTCTCCTGCACCGGCCCCGTGCCCGGACCGGGCCGGCCGGCGTGGTGGGGCTCGCGATCGTGCTCGTGCTGGGGGTGCTGCTCCCCTCCCCCGGTTCGGCGGCCCAGGGGTGGGCGTGGCCCCTGTCGCCGCGGCCGGCCGTGGTGGGCGAGTGGGCCCCGCCCGCCCAGCGGTGGGCCCGGGGCCACCGGGGCGTGGACCTGGACGCGGGCCCGGGCGCCGCCGTGCGCGCCCCGGCCGCGGGAACGGTGGCCTTCGTGGGGTTCGTGGTGGACCGCCCGGTGCTCACGCTCGACCACGGCGGGGGTCTGCGCTCGAGCTTCGAGCCCGTCGAGTCGTCCCTGGTCCCCGGGGACCGGGTGCACCGCGGCCAGGTCGTGGGCGTGCTGCGCGGCCGGGACCACTGCGGGCCGGGAACCTGCCTGCACTGGGGCGTGCGCCGGGACGGCGACTACGTCAACCCGCTGCAGTTCGTCGGCGCGCTCGAGCCGTCGGTGCTGCTCCCCGTGCCCGAGCGGCTGCGCGCGGCCGCTCAGCCCTCGTCGTCCTGAGCGTCGTCGACGCCCTCCTCGACCTCCTGCTGGACCTGGTCGGCGCCCTCCTCGACCTGACCGGCGCCCTCCTCGACCTCCTGCTGAACCTGGTCGGCGCCCTCCTCGACCTCCTGCTGGACCTGGTCGGCGCCCTCCTCCACGTCCTCGGTGGAAGTGTCGCAGCCGGTCAGTGCGGCGAGCGCCAGGGCGGCGACGGACAGGAGGCTCCACGGCGTGCGTCGGCTCATCTCGGCGTCCTCTCGGTGGGTGGTGCGCGGATCGGACCACCAGTGCACCACATCCGCGGGGGACGCGCACCCGGTGGACGGCGCGGGCCGGCGGGTGCGCCCTCCCCCGGGCGGACCGTGGTTGCGGTGGCCCGGGATTGCTACTGTGGTGCCGATGTCTTCAGCCGACGAGGAGTCGATCAGCACCACGCCTGGACGGGCCGCAGGGGTCGTCGCCGTGGGCATGTGCATCGCCGTCTGGTGGCCCGCCTTCACCCTGGGTGCCTGGGGACAGCTCTTCTTCGACCAGAAACTGACCGTCTGGGTCGCGGCGACGGCGGCGCTGTTCGTCGTGCTGTTCCGCCGCCACGGAGAGCAGCGGCGCAAACACCGGGCCGCCGCTCTGCTGGTCCCCACGCTGTGGCTGGTGCTCGCGATCGTGGTCGAGGACGACGGAGGGTTCCTCGACGTGCTGACCGAGACCCTCGGCGTCGCCGTGGCCTTCCTGGGGATCCCGGCGACGATGTGGGTGCTGGCACGCATCATCTGGCCGGAGTTCGGCGAGGGCTCCCTGTCCCCGGCGCGGCGCTTCCTGGTGATCGCCCTGGTGCTGTCCATCGCCGCCGCCTCCTACCTGCTCGGGGTCAACCACGCCGCGTTCCTCACGTGCGAGGACTTCGTCGTGAGCGGGAACTCTGAGCCCGCCGGCTGCACGCCCGGAGCGCGGAGTCCCCTGTCCGACCAGTGAGGGTGCACTGACTGCCGGCCCTTTCCGAATCGTCTGCGCCGCGGTCGATGCGGCAGGCCGGGTTCCGGGCGCGCGGCCGGCTCACCCGTGCGGGGTGAGGACAGCGACGGCCACGAGCGGGACGGTGGACGTGCACGGATCCGGTGACCTGACGATGGGCGACCACTCATGGCCGATACGAGTACGCACGAGGGACCGACGGTCCGGATGCAGCTGCAGCTCGCGGGTCCGGCGGTCCTCGTCGGCGCCGTCTCGGCGCTGGGCCTGTTCGTGGTGGACGAACTGGCGCTCGTCGTCGAGCACCTCCTCTGGTCGAGCCTGCCCTCGGCGTGGGAGGTCGATCCGGAGTCGGGCTGGTGGATCTTCGGGGTCCTCGCCCTGACGGGCCTGGTCGTCGGTCTCGTGGTGCAGTTCGTTCCCGGACACGGCGGCCGTGACTCCGCGACCACGGAGCTGATCGCGCCGCCGCTGGCGCTGAGCGCGGTTCCCGGCCTGGTCCTCGTGACAGTGCTGGGCCTGGCCGGCGGGGTGAGCCTGGGACCGGAGATCCCCATCATCGCCGTCAACACCGCGGTCCTGGTGGCACTCGTGGCCCGGTGGCGGCCCGGGGTGCCGACCGGGCTCGTCGTGATGACCACCGCCTCCGGAACCGTCGGCGCCCTGTTCGGGACACCGGTCGCGGCCGCCCTCGTCTTCACCGGAGTCGTCGCCGGGTTCAAGGACGGGGGCGCCCTGTGGGACCGGCTCTTCCTGCCCCTGGCGTTGGCAGCAACGGGCGCGGTCACCATGCGCTGGCTCGACGGGCCCCAGCTGCCCGATGCGGGATTCCCGCCGCTCGGCACCCCCGGTGCGGTGCATCTGGCGACCGGCCTCGCCGTGGCGGTGGGCGGCACCCTGACGGGGCTGGCCGCGGTGCACGCGTTCCCCCACGTGCACCGGTTCTTCCACGGCCTGCGGCATCCGGTGCTCTACACCACCCTCGGCGGCCTCCTGCTCGGGGGCCTGGGGGTCCTGGGCGGTCCGCTCACCCTGTTCAAGGGCGCGCACCAGATGGGCGAGCTCGTCCGGAACCCGGCGGAGCACTCCCCGCAGGAGCTGGTCCTGGTCCTCGTGGTCAAGCTCGCAGCACTGCTCGTGGCCGCCGGCGCCGGCTTCCGGGGCGGGCGCATCTTCCCCGCCGTCTTCATGGGTGCCGTCGTCGGCCTCCTGGGCCACGCGCTGATCCCGGGGATGCCGCTGGGACTGGCCATCGCCTGCGGAATCCTCGGCGTGGTCCTGCCCGTGGCGCGCGACGGGTGGATCGCCCTGTTCATCGCCGTCGCGGTGGTCGGCGACATCACCGTGCTGGTCGTCCTGAGCCTCGTCGTCCTGCCCCTCTGGCTCATGGTGTCCCGGGCGCCCGAGATGATGGTCGAACCGCCTCCGGCGCGCGTCGGGACGGAGCCCGCCCCCTGACCGGCACGTCCCCGGGTGCGGCTCAGGCGGCCGCGGGGGCAAAGGGGAAGAGGTCCACCGCTCCTCCGTGCACGACCACGCAGGTGGACTCCGGCACCTCCTGCCACGCACCGCGCAGATCCCCCAGGGGCTCGGACACCACCATCCGCGAGTCCTCGGAGACGTCGTGGAGCATGGCGTGGTCCGGGTACTGGGCGCGCAGCGCCGAGACGTCAGCGCTGTGGAAGAGCGATCGGGAGCGGCCTTCGCTGGAGTAGCGGAACGCCCAGATGGTCTCCCCGTCGGTGGTGGCCACCGTCATCTGCATCGGGTCCGGGACGCCGTGCCGGCGCCCGGCCTCCTCGACGAGTCCGACCGCCGCGGCCACCGCCGCCGGCGGGTCCTGCGTCAGGCCGAGGGTCAGGGCGAGGTAGAAGAAGACCTCCGAGTCCGTGGATCCCTCGATCTGCGGGAAGAGCCCGGGATCCACGGCCAGGACCAGGTCCCGCTTGAGGGTCAGGAAGTCCCGGATGAGCCCGTTGTGCATCCACAGCCACCGGTCGTGACGGAACGGGTGGCAGTTCGTCTGCTGGACCGCCGTCCCGGTGGTGGCGCGGATGTGGGCGAACACGTGGCTCGGCGATGCATGCAGCGCCAGTTCGTGCAGGTTGCGGTCGTTCCAGGCCGGCTCCGTGCTGCGGAACAGCCCCGGTGTCGGCCGGGACCCGTACCAGCCGACGCCGACGCCGTCGCCGTTGGTGGTCTCGACGCCCAGGCGCGAGTGCTTGCTCTGCATCACCAGAGAGTTCGTGGGTTTGAACAGCAGGTCCTCCAGGCTCACCGGTGAACCGGTGTACGCCAGCCAGCGGCACATCTCATCCTCCCCTGCGGGGTCGTCGGCCCGCGACCGTCCGTCGAGCGTCGTGCGGGACGCGGCCCCGGCCGATCAGCTCCTGTCGTCGGCGGACAGCGCGGCGGCCGGGTCCTCGGCGAACGCGCTGAGCAGCTTCTCCTCCTGGTCCCGGGAGAGGTTGGTGTGCACCAGGTGCATGTCCTGGCCGGCGAAGGCCTCCTGGACCCGGTCCAGCACGGCACCGGAGGTGAGCACGAACAGCGCCGAGGTGCCCGGGGTGACCTCGTCGCGGACCCGGTTGATGAAGCCGTCGTCGATCCCGGTGTCGGTCAGCATCCCGCTCAGGGCCCCGGCAGCGGCTCCCACGGCCATGCCCAGCAGGGGGACGAAGAAGATCAGGCCGAACAGCATGCCCCAGAAGGACCCGCCGAGGGCACCGGCCCCCACCAGGTTGTTGAGCTGCCGGGTCCGGGGCTTCTTCTTCCCCTCCGGCCACGTCACGATCGCGGCGTCGTGGACCCGGATCAGTTCCTGTGTCGTCAGTCGCTGCAGGGTCTGTGCCGCGGCCTCGGCCCCCTCGGCGGTGGTGAACTTCCATACGGTCAGAGTGGCCATCGTCCTGCTCCCGAAGTCGTGCGGCGGTGTGGTGGTGGTGCTCGTCGAGGTGGACGGGACGGGCGCGTCGGCCCGCGGCGGTCCAGCGGCCGCAGGCCGCCGGGCACGGGCCTCGGCGTCCGTGCTCGCCGACCCGTTCCCAGGATGGACGTCCGCGCCCGGTCACGGCTCACCCGTGGTGGGTGAAAACCGGGCGCGGCCCGACGCTGCTCCCGCCCGGGGCACCGGTCCTCGCCGGGCTTCACCCGCGGCGGGTGAAGCACCCGCGTCCCGGATGACCGACGGTGGACACCACGGCAGGGAGGCACGTGATGGCGGAACGGACGAGCGCCGAGACCCCGGGGCCCGGCGGAGGGACCACGGCGCTGCTGGACGGCAGACCGCTGGTGGTGCTCGTGGGACTCGCTGCGGTGGTCGTCGTGGTGATGGGGCTGCGGGCGATGTCGGACCTGCTGAGCCTGGTGTTCCTGGCCCTGGTCATGACGGTGGCGGCCCATCCGCTGCGAGGGTGGTTCCAGCGCCGGGGCCTTCCGGGGTGGATGGGCACCGCCGTCGCCCTGGTCGCCGTCTACACCGCGATCCTGGCCCTGTCCGTCTCCCTGCTCATCGCCGGGGCGCAGTTCGCCACCCTGATCCCGTCCTACCAGGCGGAGCTGGACCGGATGCTGGACGGCGTGACCGGCGGCCTCGAGCAGCTGGGCATCGGTGAGGAGCGGCTGGCCCAGATGTTCGCGGGATTCGATCTGGGGCGACTGGCCGAGTTCGCCGGCGGACTGCTCGGCGGGCTGCTGGGACTGCTCTCCGACGTGTTCTTCATCGTGACGCTGGTGCTGTTCATGGTGGTCGACGCCGGGAGCTTCCCCCAGAAGCTGGCCCGCCTGCGGGGGGCCCACGGGGAGCTCGCCGCGGCGCTGCGGGGCTTCGCCGCCGTGAGCCGCAAGTACCTGCTGGTCACCACCGTGTTCGGACTCGTCGTGGCGGTGATCGACACCGTGGCCCTGGCCTGGCTGGGCGTCCCCGTCGCGGTGCTGTGGGGACTGCTGGCCTTTGTGACCAACTACATCCCCAATATCGGCTTCGTGATCGGCGTGGTCCCGCCGGCGATCATTGCGCTGCTGGAGGGCGGTCCGGGGCTGATGCTCGCCGTCGTGGCGGTCTACAGCGGCATCAACGTGGTGATCCAGTCCTTCATCCAGCCGAAGATCGTGGGCGACGCCGTGGGACTGTCCGCCACCATCACCATGCTGTCCCTGGTCTTCTGGGCCGCGACCCTGGGGGCGCTCGGCGCGCTGCTCGCCGTGCCGCTGACCCTGTTCTTCAAGGCCGTCCTCATCGACGCCGACCCCCGTGCCCGGTGGGTGACGCCCCTGCTCTCCGGAGGGACGGCCCGGGCCCCTGCCCCGGCGCCGGCCGGCGGCGGCGCGGACCGCGGCGTCCCCGCGGGAGCGGGCGCCCCGGGAGGACCGGTGCGGCGGGATCGGCCGCCGGCGGAAGAGCCCGTTCCACCAGGCGGTCGGCCTGGCGGAACGGGTTTCTCGGTAGGGCCGGTGGGGCTTGAACCCACGACCGAAGGATTATGAGTCCTCTGCTCTGACCAGCTGAGCTACGGCCCCGCGCCGGGACGGGCCCGGCGGCGCAGCACCACGTTACCGCACGAGGGAGGCCAGCCTGGTCCGGATCCGTCGTGGCCCCGCGGCGCGGGCGCGCGCCGGCTCCTGGTGCTCGCGCGCTCCCGGAGCAGGAGTGCGCACGGACTCCGGGTGCTCGCCGCGGTAGAGCCGCAGGAACGTCTCCAGGGTCCGCGGGAAGCTGTGCTGCGCGACCTTGCGGCGGCTCTCCCGGCCCATCCGGGCGCGCTCCTCGCGCGGGGCGCCCAGGACGAGGGCGAGCTTGCGCGCCAGGTCCTGGGCGTCGCCGGGGGCGAAGAGCCAGCCGTTGACGCCGTCCTCGGCCAGGTGCGGCAGGGCCCGCGCGTCGGCCAGGACCACGGGCCGGGACGCCGCCATCGCCTCCAGGGTGACCAGCGACTGGAGCTCGGCCGTGCCCGGCTGGCAGAACACGTCGGCCCGCAGGTAGGCCGCGCGCAGGCCCTCGTCCGGGACGTAGCCCAGGAAACGGACCCGGTGGGCGACCCCCAGGGCACGCGCCAGCTTCTCGAGCGCGGGCCGCTGCTCGCCGTCGCCCACGATCTCCAGGTGGGCGTCGAGCTCGGCGGGCAGCACGGAGATCGCCTCGATGAGCACGTCCACGTTCTTCTCCACCGCGAGCCGGCCGGTGAACAGGACGGTCGGGTGCGCGGCCGGCTGCCGCCGCTCGCCGTCGTGGGCCTCGTAGTCGGCGATCCGGATTCCGTTGGACACGGCGAGCACCGTGTCGGGGAAGCCGTTGCGGCGCATGGCCTCCACCGCGAGCGGGGTCGGTGCGGTCACCACGTCGCAGGCGCCGAACACCCGCACCATGTCCCGCCACGACACCGCGCGGTAGCGGTTCAGAACCCATGCCGGGAACGGCAGGAACGGCTCCAGGTTCTCGGGGACGAAGTGGTTGGTGGCCACGGTGCGGATGCCCCGCCGCCGGGCCTCCCGCACCAGCATCCGGCCGAGGATGTAGTGGCACTGGACGTGCACGACGTCGGGGCGCACCTCGTCCAGCACGCGGCGGATCTCCCCGGCCACCTGCCACGGGAAGCACAGGCGGAAGTACGGGTGGGTGAAGGCCCGGTGGGAGCGGAGCCGGTGCTCGACCACGCCGTCGTCCTCGGCCCGGTACGACGGCCCGGGGTCCGGCCGTGCGCACAGGACGTGCACCCGGTGGCCCTGCTCGTGCAGGCCCCGGGCCAGACGGTGCCCGAACTGCGCGGCCCCGTTGACGTCCGGGGGGTAGGTCTCGGCGCCCAGGAGGACGGTCAGGGGGCGTGCGGCGGAGGGGGTGTGGGCGCTCAAGCGTGTCTTCCCGGTCGGTCGTGTGCGGGGCGGTCGGATGCCGTGGGGCGGTCGGATGCTGCGGGGCGCCGTGCGGCGGAGCCCGAGGGGGGCTGCGCCCGGTCCTGCCGTGCGCGTTCGGCCCGGCGCTCGAGCACCTCCGGGTGGTGCTGCGAGAGCACGGCGACCCCGACTATAGCAACGCCGCCTGCCGCGGCCATGAGCATCCCGACCGGGACGGAGAAGCCCGGCACCGCCTCGCCCAGCACCAGCAGCCCCAGGAGGACGCCCACCATGGGGTCGATCACGGTCAGCCCCGCGATCACGAGGTCCGGCGGACCCGACGCGAAGGCCGTCTGCACGAACCACCCGCCCAGCACGGCGGCGACGACGGCGGTGCCCGCGGCCAGCCAGTTGACGTCGTCCAGGGGCGTCCCGGCGCTGCCCTGGATGCGGATCAGGGTCAGCCGCACGAGCACCGCCACGAATCCGTAGAGGATGCCGGCGCCCACCACGTAGAACGTCCCGCCCAGGCTGCGGCCGAACATCGCCGCGGAGACCCCCAGGACGCAGATCAGCACCACGAGCATGACCACCACGGTGTGCTCGGCCCACCGCGAGATGCCCCGGGCGGGGTCGGTCGCCGCCACGGCGCACGTCACGAAGACCGCCCCGCCCGCGGTGCACAGTCCGATCGCCGTCCAGGTGCGCCGGTTGATCCGCAGCCGGCGGTGCCGTGCGTGCAGCAATGTGGTGATCACCAGGGCCACCACGCCGATCGGCTGGACCACCGTCACGGTGGCGAGTCCCAGGGCGGTGACGTTGAGGCCGGTGCCGAGGCCCAGCAGGGTGAGACCCAGCAGCCAGCGGGGACGGCGCAGCAGGACCGCGATGCTGCGCAGGCGCAGCCGTCCCTTCGCGACGTCCGCCACGGCACTGCCCTGCTGCTGCGTCCCGACGGCCAGGCACACGGCCGAGAGCAGCGCCAGGGCGACCGCCAACCACTGGCTCATGGCATCCACCGATCTGTCGTCACGCCCGGGAGTCTATCGAGCCGGCCCGCCCGTCCGGCCCGGGGCGCGTGGACACCCGGTGAACGCACGGGGAAGGCCCGGAAGCCTGTGGCTTCCGGGCCCTCGACCGGTGCGCTCGTCCACGGGGAACCCATGGACGGCGACGTCACCGGAACAGCTTGCGGAGGAAGACGACGAACGCGCTCCCCGCCACGGCCAGCACCGTGAGCGGCTGCCACCGCTCGCCGAGGCCGGACCCGGCGGACGAGCCGGAGGTCGAGCGGGACTTCGCGCCGCCCTGGGCGAGGAGGCCCTTCACGTCCTTCGGGGTGGTCTTCACGGTGCGGCTGGTGCGGTCCACGAAGCCCTTGGTGGTGGACTGGATGGTCTCCGCACGGCCCTGCACGTCGTCGCGCAGCGTCTTGAGGTGCTCGCGGCGCAGCTTGAGCCGGTGCCGCAGCTGCTCCTCGGTGGGCGCCGGGGGCTTCTGCTGGGCCGGGTCCTGCGCGGCCTCCCGCTTCTCCTGCTCCTTGCGCTCGCGGGCCAGCTGCTCCTCGCGCTGGACACGGCTCTCGGTGTAGGCGGAGCCCTCCTTGACCACGCCGAGGTCGTACTTGACCCCGAAGAGCGCCTTGCGCGGCACGAGCGGAAGGGCCTTCTTGATGGTGGACACCCCGATGAGCGCCGCGACGGTCAGGATGATCAGGAACAGCACGGCGAGCAGCAGGGCGGCCAGCCAGGCCGGCATGATCTGCGACAGACCCGCGATCGCCGCGCCGACCAGGGCGATCGTGGCGAGCAGCAGGAACACGAGGCCGACGACGACGAAGGCCGCGCCCTTGCCCAGCGTCTTCGCCTTCTCCGTGAGCTCGAGCTTGGCGAGCTGCGCCTCGTCCTTGAGCTGCTTGGGCAGCAGCCTGGCGAAGACCTTGACGACATCGAGGATCGACGCCGATCCGGGATCGGAGTGCTCCGACCCCGCTCCCGACGCTCCGCCCGTGCTGGGGCCTACCGAATGACTCATGCCCGCCTCCGTTGATGATGAGAAAAGTACGTGGACTGAGCACCAAGCTACCATCGGGGACGCCGCCGGCGGGCGCGCACGGGCCGGTCGTCCGCCGGAGCGGCGCACACGGAAGGTGCCCGTCCGATCGCCGGACGGGCACCTTCCGTGTGCGGGTGACTAGTGCCGCTTCTTGTCGTCCTTCTTCTCCTTGTTGTCGACGAAGTGCACCTTGACGTACTCCTTCTTGCCCTTCTTGCCCTTCTCGTCGGAGCAGACGAGGACCTTCCACTTCGCGTCGTGCTTGTCGACGGACCACGCCTGGCGCCGCAGGTCCTTGAGCGCCCGCTCGCTCTTCAGACCGCACTTGTTGGCGGCCCGCTTGGCGGCCTTGTCATAGGACAGGTCCTTGGTCTCGACGCTCTTCTTGGCCCCGTTCTTCTTGTAGGTCTCGATGTGCACGACGACCTTGCCGTCCGTGGTGTCCCTGTCGCCCCACCCCCCGGCGAGCGCCGGCGTCATGGACCCACCCGTCACGAGCAATCCCGCCAGTGTGGCGGCGGCCAGCCTGCTGCGCAGATTTTTCACTTTGTCCCCCTCGTCGGAAAAGATGAGGTGAGCCTAAGTCCGGCCTGACTAGGGGTTCAATAGCAAATCTTGACAAAGACAAATCATTACGTTCACAAATCGGCTCTGTCACGAGCGCGACCCGTCGGTAGTATCCAGGACCCCCGCCCGGGCCTAGTGGCGCCCCGCCCCGGAGGATCCCAGGAACCGTCGCCGCGCACTCTTCGTCACGGCGCCGAGCGCCCGCTCCAGCGGCCCCTGCCCCATGGTCCGCTGCCACGTCACGGCGAACAGGACCGCCGACACGAGCTGGACGGCGAGCCACAGATGGGGCCGGTCCTCGTGGACCTCGAACGACAGGACGACCAGGTGCGCGGTGTACAGGGTCAGGGTCATCGAGCCCATCGCCGACAGGGGCAGCAGCCAGGCGCCGACCACGCGGGAGATCAGCAGGAAGGCGCCCAGGACGGCCATGCCCGTGCCGAGGCTGACCGCGATGGCCAGGGGGGTGTTGGTGTGCGGCGCGTCGACGGCGAGCGACCACCAGGTGTCGGTGGGCAGCCAGTCCTCGCCCCAGACCAGGATCTTGTCCAGTTGCCTCGCGTCCCCCGACGAGGAGGCCAGCAGCCGTTCGTAGCCGCCGAGGCCGTGGAGCAGGACGTACGAGGCCGCCTGCGCGCAGACCGACAGACCCACGCCGACCGCCAGGAGGCGCAGCTGGGTCGCCCTCCTCCGCAGATCGAGCCGGCCGAGCCCCATGCCGGTCAGCAGGTAGGTCAGGTAGGCGAGCGCCGGATAGGTGCCGGTCAGCAGCAGCTGGGCCGCCGTCGCCCCCGGCTCCGTCAGCAGCTCCCCGAACGCGGGGTTGTCGGCGACGGGCTCGGGCAGTGCGTCGCGCAGCGACTGCATGAGCACCGGAGCCACGAGCAGGAAGACCGCCGCCGAGCCGAACAGCGGCTTCGGGCCCGCGCGCAGGAAGGGAACGGCCAGGAGGAAGAACACGCCGTAGTAGATGAGGATGTTGTCCGCCGGCAGGTCGTCGGCCAGCAGGGATCCGATGGCCAGTCCCAGCACCGCGATCAGCACCGCCCGCACCACGAGCGCCACACGGTCGGCGCCCAGCTCCCGGGCTCCGTGCGGGCGGGGTCCACCGGTGGACAGGGCGAGTCCCACGCCCGCCAGCAGCGCGAACAGCGCCGCCGAGTCCCCGGAGAAGAGGATCTGCGACCAGGTCGGCTCGCCGGTCTCGTCGTCGGAGGACGGCAGGACGTGAACGGACATGAGACCGATGAGCGCCAGACCGCGGGCCGCGTCGACGCCGGTCAGACGCCTCGACGGCTTCCCCGCGGCGCCCCGCTCCCGGGACGGGGCGGGTCCGCCTGCCCTGGCCGACCAGCGCATGGTGCCCCCTGAGATGCCGAGCCTCGTCCGGAAGCCCGCCGAGGATGCGGTCCGGTGCGTCCAGGATCTCGGCTCGTCCGGGACCGCCCTGGACTCATGATGCGCCCCGGACTTCCGTGCCCGCTAGGAGAAACATAAGGATTCCATAAGACCTGCGCGCGCCTCGGACCGGGGCGGGCAGTCCGCTCCCCGCCGCTTCCGCCCTGTCGGGCAAAGAGCGGGCATTACTTTTGCCACTGGATGCGGGTCAATGGAAGGGAGCTTGATCCGAGCTCCCGCCGGAAGGACGACCACCATGACCGCCATCCCCCGGGCCCATCCCGCCGAGTCCCTCGTCCGGGCCGGCGTCGTCGGCGCGCTCGCCGCCCGCGGCGTCACCGTCACCTCCGTCGAGATGCTGTTCGACGGCCAGGAGTGGGCCGTGACCGTGTCCCACCACCCGCCCGACATGTCGGAGAGCGACGTGCGGGTGGCGGTCTGGACCGCCGTCCTCAACTACACGGCCGTCTTCGACGTGCCGGCCCCTGCGGAGGGGGTCCGGATCAGCGTCACCGGCTGACGCGCGACGCGCCGGGGCGTCACGGCCATGAGGTTGGCCGCGTCGTGGGTGCGACACCGTCGAGGTGCCCCTGAACGCCACGGACGAGCAGGTCCGGGCCGCAGCCCGCGAGCTCGCCGCCGAGTACGCGCACTGGAGGCAGTGGGTAGCACTCCTAGGCGGTCACCGACCGGCCGGGAGTGATACCGGCGGCGAATGCGCTGGAGAAACCATAGGGCTGTCTCAGCATCACCACAGGGCCAGTCCGTACAAATGGATCATGACCCGGGGCTACCGTATCCGGGTCAGACCCCGAGGAGACCCCCGTGGAGCACGAGCCCCCTGTCGAGCACGACGCGGACGCAGAGGTCGCCGCCGCCCTGGAATCCCGCCATCCGGGACTGCAGTTCCGCCGTGACGAGGACGGGGCGCTGCACCGCTTCAGTGACATCCCGCTCACGGCCACCGGCGTGCTGTCCGGTCGCCCCTTCGTCTTCACCTACCGGGGCGACCTCGCCCGCTTCCGTGTGTGGCCCACCGGCACCCAGACCCCGAGCGTCCATGACCACCGGCCCTCCGGGTTCCCGAAGCTGGAGTCCTCCCGCGGCAAGATCGTCGGCGACCCGCTGTCCAGCTCCCTGACGGCCGACCAGCTCATCGAGGTGCTCGGCGAGATGATCAAGATGGCTCTCACCCATCTGAAGCCGGGCCCCGACTCCCTCCTCCCGGTCACGATCACCATGCCGGGTAGGCTGCTGGAGCCCGAGCAGGTCACCGCGCTGCTGGCGCCGTTCACCGGCCGGGACCTGCCGCCGCAGGAGGCGTTGCTGGACTGCGCAGATCTGAGCAGCTTCTCCCTGGAGGCCCTGGGCCTGCTGGCGGAGCGCACTGCCGACCTGTTCAACATCATCACCCTGGTCGGGGCCAGTACCGAGCTCGCCGAAGCGTTCACCGACGATGCGCAAACAGAGGCGATACGCCACATGAAGCACGCCCTGATGGCTCGGCGCCGGGCCGAGCGCGAAAGGCGCGAGGGGCGCGGCTGAGACGGGCTGTCAGCACACATGGTCTCCTGACCCGCGCGCGGCCGCCCGACACCAGAGGACTCCCTGATGATCCTCACTCGCCCCCAAGGAGGCGGCCACCGCCCTGGAGGACCGATTCCTTCGCCCTGCTCCTGAAGCACCGGGGCGATCAGTTCCCACAGGCGGTCATCGACCATCCACGACTGCGTCCTCGTCGTCGTGCAGGCACTGTGAACCACTCACACACGAGTGAGCAATGACGGACCGGGTCCTGAGACCAGGTCCCGGTGTCCCCAGGATGCAGCCGTCGTCGGGGACGACGGAGGCCCCCACCGGCGTTTCCGCCGGTGGGGGCCTCCTGTGCTGCTCCCCCGACTGGACTCGAACCAGTAACCCTTCGATTAACAGTCGAATGCTCTGCCAATTGAGCTACGGGGGACCGTGCACGCGGACGTGCAACGAGCCATCACTTTACCGTTCCCAGCGGGCTTCGACAAATCCGGTTCCGCCCGGTGGCGTCAGTCCTGGCGGAGGCCGCGCCGCTGCATCTCCAGCTCCAGCAGCTCCCGCTGGAGCTCCTGGTAGCGCTCGCGCTGCCCGGTGGGATCCGTGCGCTGGAGCTCCGCCAGCCGGTCCGACTTCCGCCGGTTGATCTGCAGCTCGAAGAGTCGGTTGAGGATGTCCGCGGTGTAGCGCTCCAGCTGTTGCTGCGTGGTGGCCGGCAGCGGGGTCACGGCGAGCTCGGCGAGGTAGCCGTGCAGCGGCTCCGGAAGGTGTCCGCGCACCCCGTCCACCCATGCCTGCCCGCTCGGCACGGCGGACCCGTCGCCGAGGAGCTCGGCGCGCGCGGCGAGCACGGCGTCGTGCACGGCCCCGTGCACGGGGTAGCGGAAGGCGCTGAGCCCGAACTCCTCCCAGTGCCGCGCGAGCATCAGGTCCGGGCACTGGATGACGGTCTCGAGGGCCTCGCGCTCCATCCGGGCCACGGGCTCGCGCGGGTCGGGCAGCTCGACCGGGGCCGGCCCGGACGACTCCGGCTCCGCCGGCCGGTGCGGCGCGGGGGCCTCCTCCCGGTGGGCGCGGCCGGCGGCGTCGACGGCCCGCTGGACCTCCGCCGGCTCGAGCCCGAGCCAGCCCGCGAGCTGCCGCGCGTAGGCGGGGCGCAGGGAGCGGTCGCGGATCCGCGCCACGATGGGCGCACAGGCGCGCATCGCCCGGATGCGGCCCTCGATGGTGTCCAGGTCGAAGTTCTTCAGCGTCGCGCGGATCGCGAACTCGAACAGGGGGCGGCGGTTCTCCACGAGCTCGGCCACGGCGGCGTCCCCGCGGGCGAGCCGGAGGTCGCAGGGGTCCATGCCGTGGGGCTCGACCGCCACGTAGGTCTGCGCCACGAATTTCTGGTCCTCCTCGAACGCGCGCAGGGCGGCTTTCTGCCCGGCGGCGTCGCCGTCGAAGGTGAAGACGACCTCTCCCCCGCCGCCGTCGTCGGAGAGGAACCGCCGGACGATCTTGATGTGCTCGGCCCCGAAGGCGGTGCCGCACGTGGCCACCGCCGTGGTCACGCCCGCGAGGTGGCAGGCCATGACGTCGGTGTAGCCCTCGACGACGACGAGGCGCCGCTGCCTGGCGATCTCCCGCTTCGCGAGGTCGATGCCGTAGAGCACCTGGGACTTCTTGTACAGGGCGGTCTCGGGGGTGTTGAGGTACTTCGGGCCCTGGTCGTCGTCGTGGAGCTTGCGGGCGCCGAAGCCGATGACCTCGCCGGCGACCGCGCGGATGGGCCAGACGAGCCGGCCGCGGAACCGGTCGTAGAGCCCGCGGTTGCCCTCGGAGAACATCCCGGTGAGCTTGAGCTCCTGGTCCGTGAAGCCGCGCTCCCGCAGGTGCTTGAGGAGGTGGTCCCAGCCGCGGGGCGCGTAGCCCACGCCGTAGCGCCGGGCCGCCTCGCCGTCGAAGCCCCGCTCGCCCAGGAACTGCTGGGCGGGGGCGGCCTGGCGGGTGTAGAGGTTGCGCTGGAAGAACTCCGCGGCGACCTTGTGCGCGTCCAGCAGGCGCTGGCGGCGGCCGACCTCCTCCTTGTTCGGCCCGGAGCCCTGCTCGTAGTGCAGCTCGTAGCCCACCCGGGCCGCGAGCTTCTCCACGGTCTCGGAGAAGGTGGTGTGGTCCATCGTCATGAGGAAGGAGATGACGTCCCCGGACTCGTCGCAGCCGAAGCAGTGGTAGGTGCCCATCTGCGGCCGCACGTGGAAGGACGGGGTGCGCTCGTCGTGGAACGGGCAGAGCCCCTTCCAGGAGCCGATGCCGGCGCTCTTGAGGGTGACGTAGCCGTCGACGATCTCCTTGATGTCGGTGCGCGCCCGCACCTCGTCGATGTCCTCGCGTCTGATCAGTCCTGCCACACCGCCAGTCTAGGCGCGCGGCCGGACGGCGGAGGGCCGCCCCGGGCCGCACGGTGGATCGCCGTGCGGCCCGGGGCGGCCCGTGGAGCGGGAGCCGTCAGCGGCTCAGCGGGAGCGTTCCCGCAGGTCCTGCCGGGTCCGGGTACCGGTCAGGGCGAGGCCGCCCAGGGCGCCCACCGCGGCGAAGGCGAAGAAGCCCCACGGGTAGGCCAGGCCCGCCGTCAGCAGGGTGCCCCCGATGATCGGGCCCGAGATCGCCCCGAGCCGGCCGACCCCGGCGGACATGCCCAGCGCCGTGGCGCGCACGCGCGGCGGGTGATTGGCGGCGGTGAACGCGTAGACGAGCACCTGGGAGGAGAACACGAAGCAGCCGGTGACGAAGACCATGGCGTAGATCCCGAGCAGCGGCAGCTTGATCGCCAGGGCCGCGAGCAGCCCGGCCGAGCCGAGGAACCAGATGATGCCCGCTGCGCGCGGGGTGATCCGGTCGGCCACCCGGCCGGCGACCGCCAGCCCCGCGATGGCGCCCACGTTGAGGATCAGCAGGAAGCCGAGGGAGTTGCCGAGGTCGTAGTCGGCCGCCCGCATGATCTGCGGCAGCCAGGTGTTGAGCCCGTAGACGAGCAGCAGGCCCATGAAGGAGGCGACCCAGATGGCGATCGAGTTCCGGCGCCAGCCGGTGGAGAGCAGCATGGTGGCGCCGACCTTCTCGGCCTGCTCCTCGGCGGTGTGGTGCTCGAGGTGCACGCCGTAGTGCTCGGCCACGGCGCGGGCCTCGGCCATCCGCCCCTTGGACGCGAGGAACGAGGGGGACTCGGGGAGGAACACGAGCATGAGAGGCACGAGGACGAGCGCCGGCAGGGAGCCCAGGACGAACATCTCCTGCCAGCCGAACTGGACGACGACGACGATGGCGAGCGCCGCGGTGAGCACCGCGCCCACGTGGTAGCCGGTCATCACCAGGGTCGTGGCGTTGGAGCCCCGGCCGAGGCGGGCGAACTCGGTGACCATCGCGATGGCGGTGGGCAGGCAGCCGCCGAGGCCCAGGCCGGCGAGGAAGCGCAGGAGGCCGAAGACGAACACGCTCGGGGAGAACGCCGCGGCGAAGGTCAGCAGGGAGAACATGACCACGGCGCCGATGAGCATCTTGCGGCGTCCGAGCCGGTCGGTGAGGTAGCCCATGGTCAGCGCGCCGATCATCATGCCCACGAGGCCGACGGTGGCCACGGCGGTGCCCTGCGCGGTGGTCATCCCGAGCTCGTTGTTCTCGAGCATGGACGGCAGCACCGCGCCCAGGACCACGGCGTCGAAGCCGTCCAGCAGCACCGCGATCCAGCACAGCGGCGCCACCCACGCCCGGGAGCGGAGGACGGGCCGGGCGCCCGGGGAGGAGGGGGACGCGGCCTGCGGGGCGGGTCCGGTGGAGTTTTCCATGACGATCAGACCTTTGTGAGGAGGAGCACAAACGCGCCGAGTCTAGGGAGCGGCGCCGCGTGCGACCCAGCGCACAGTCATTGAACGGGATCGGCCGCCGCTCCGGTGGGACGGCTCACCAGAGCGGCTTGTCCCCCACCCGCCAGTGGGTGCCGCGGATCCGGTCGTGCAGGGACACGGCGGACAGGTCGGTGAGGGACGCGATCTGGTCCACCACGAGGCGCAGGCGGGCGGCCTCCGTGCCCGGCCCGTCGCCGAGGTCGTGCCAGTCGGCGGTGAAGGCGGGCGAGAGGAAACGGCCGTCGGAGTCCATCAGCGCCCCCACCAGGATCGAGAGCACCTCCTGCTGGTTGTCGTAGATCGGCTGGGCGTCGCGCACCGTGATGACGTAGGTCGTGGCGATGCCCTTGAGCACGCCGATCTCCTCCGTGGTCCCCTCCGGCACCACGAGCTGGGCGTCGTAGCGGGTCAGCGGGTCCTCGCCGTAGATGTCCCGGGTGGCGCCGACCGCGGACATCGCGAAGCGGCCGATGAGCTGGCTCGTCATGTTCTTCAGCCGGGCGAGGTCCTTGCGGGACCCGTCCATCTCCCGGACCCACAGGGACGAGTCCTCGAGGCGGGTCAGGGCGGCGTCGAGGGACTCCGGCGCGGCCTCGGGCAGGTACCAGCGCCGGGTGAGCTCGAGCACCCGGTCCCGCTGGGTGGTGTCGGCGAGCCAGCCCAGCTGCACGAGCCCGGAGGCGATCGCGTCCTCGACGTCGTGCACGGAGTAGGAGATGTCGTCCGAGAGATCCATGACCTGGGCCTCGAGGCACTTGGTGCGCGCCGGGGCGCCGTCGCGCAACCACGCGAACACCGGCAGGTCGTCCGTGTAGACCCCGAACTTCGGGGACCTGGTCCCGTCCGGGCGCAGCGGCGCCTCGTGGGCCTCCCAGGGGTACTTGCACACGGCGTCCAGCACGGCGCGGGTGAGGTTCAGGCCCGCAGGCCGCCCGTCGTCGTCGAGCACCTTGGGCTCGAGCCGGGTCAGCAGGCGCAGGGTCTGCGCGTTGCCCTCGAAGCCGCCGATGTGCTGGGTCAGCCGGTGCAGGGCCGCCTCCCCGTTGTGCCCGAACGGCGGGTGCCCGAGGTCGTGGGAGAGGCAGGCGGCGTCGACGACGTCGGGGTCGCAGCCGAGCATCCGGCCCAGCTCCCGGCCGATCTGGGCGACCTCGAGGGAGTGGGTCAGGCGGTTGCGCACGAAGTCGTCGGTGTCCGGGGAGACGACCTGTGTCTTGGCCGCCAGCCGCCGCAGCCCCGAGGAGTGCAGGATCCGGGCGCGGTCCCGCTCGAAGTCGGAGCGGTACTTGTTGTGGTGGTCCTCCGCCACCCAGCGCGCGACGTCGCGGGCCTCGTAGCCCGGGGCGGGCGCGCCGGTGCGGTCGATCTCGATGGACGTGTGGGGCATGCCCGGTCCTTTCCGTGTGGTGGGGACGGCTCAGCCGCCGGAGACGTCGAGCTCCGCCGCGACCAGCCCCAGCCGCTCGGCGTCCCCCAGCTCGCGGGAGCCCAGCCAGCCGTCCGGCAGGTGCGGCTTCTTCGGGGAGCCGGCGCGGCCGCGCGGGCCCTCGACCGCCTCGCCCGGGTAGCCGAGGGACAGGTCGAGCTCGTCCAGCAGCTCGCGCAGGGTCGCGAGATCCGGCACCTGGGCCATCCTGGCGCGCAGCTCACCGCCCACCGGGTAGCCCTTGAAGTACCAGGCGACGTGCTTGCGGATGTCGCGCAACCCCTTGGCCTCGTCGCCGAACATCTCCACGAGCAGCTCGGCGTGGCGGTAGATCGTGCGGGCGACCTGGTCCACCCCGGGGCGGAAGCGGTCGGGGCGGCCTTCGAAGGCGGCCTGCAGGTCCCCGAAGAGCCAGGGCCGGCCCTGGCAGCCGCGGCCGACGACCACGCCGTCCACGCCGGTCTGCTCGACCATGCGCACGGCGTCCTCGGCGCTCCAGATGTCCCCGTTGCCGAGCACGGGCACGTCCGGCAGGGCCTCGCGCAGCTGCGCGATGGCGTCCCAGTCCGCGGTCCCCGAGTAGTGCTGCTCGAGGGTGCGCCCGTGCAGGGCCACGGCCGCGACGCCGCTGTCGCGGGCGATCCGGCCGGCTTCGAGGAAGGTGAGGTGACCGTCGTCGATGCCCTTGCGCATCTTGACCGTCACGGGGACGTTCCCGCGGGAGGCCTCCTGGACGGCGGTGCGCACGATCGCGGTGAACAGGTCGGTCTTCCAGGGCAGGGCGGAGCCGCCGCCGCGCTTGGTGACCTTGGGGACGGGGCAGCCGAAGTTCAGGTCGATGTGGTCGGCCCGGTCCTCCTCCACGACCATCCGCACGGCCTGCCCGACGTGGACGGCGTCCACGCCGTAGATCTGGATGGAGCGGGGCGTCTCGTCCGGGTCGTGGTCGATGATCCGCATCGACTCGGGCCGGCGTTCCACGAGGGCGCGGGCCGTGACCATCTCGGTGACGTACAGGCCGCCGCCGTACTCGCGGCACAGTCGGCGGAACGCCTTGTTGGTGACCCCGGCCATCGGCGCCAGCACCACGGGGACGTCGATCGTGAGCGCGCCCAGGTGCAGCGGCGGCAGGTCGAGCCGGGCGGGGTGGTTCTCGGTACGGGTGTCCATCACCGGGGAATTCTCTCACGGACGGCAGCGGCACAGGGCCCCGGGGTGCTCCCCGGGGCCCTGCGCCGGCCGGCGCGGGTCAGATCCAGCGCGGGTTCGCCACGTCGGCGCCGACCTCGAGGCGGGCCCCGCCGCGCCCGGAGGCCCACTGCGCGACCGCGGCCAGGTCCCCGCGCACCAGGATCCCCGCGTCCTGGCCGGCGCCGGCCCCGAGCTCACCGAGCTCCGGGGCGTCACAGACCTGGATCCGCAGCCCGGGGTCCTTGTCCTGTCCCGCCCAGTTGCCGGTCACGTCCTTCAGCAGCCGGGTCAGGACCTCGGCCGGGACGTCCGAGAAGCGGGCCCCGTTGTCGAGGTCGACCGCGTGGATCCAGACCTCGCGGTTGCGCATCCAGACGGTCTCCGTGGCCGGCACGGTCCTGCCCTGGGCGGTCCGCACCTCGTGGCTCCACGCCGCCTCCGGGGTGTCCCGCCACTCGACGTTCAGGGACACCGAGGCGTGGTCGTTGAGGTGGCGCAGCGCCCGGGCCGGCAGGGTCGCCCCGTAGGCGATCTCCTGGTTGCGGGCCTGAGGGGAGGAGTACATCGGGGTCTCCACCCCGGTGTTGGCCCACTGCACGAGCCGGGTCAGGGCGCGGGCGTTGTAGCCGACGTGGGCGATGACGTGCCGGCGGGACCAGCCGGGCAGCAGCGAGGGTCCGTCGAGCTCGTCGTCCGTGAGCTCGTTGACCTTGCGGGACCAGAACGCCGTGCCGCGGCGCACCAGCAGCAGCTGGGCCTTGAGGTCCTCGTCGGTGGTGAGGTCCTGACGGGCGACCATGCCTGACTCCTCTCGTGCCCGCGCTCAGGCGGGGTCGACGATCTTGTTGGTGAGCACGCCCAGACCGTCGATCTCGACCTCCACCACGTCGCCGGACTTCAGGAAGACCTGCGGGTTGCGGGCCCGGCCCACCCCGCCGGGGGTGCCGGTGAGGATGATGTCCCCGGGGTTCAGCGGCAGCATCGTGGAGAAGTAGGCCACGAGGTGCTCCGGGGTGAACAGCAGGTCCCCGATCGAGTGCTCCTGCATGGTCTCGCCGTTGACCCGGGTGTGCAGGACGGCCTGCTTCGGGTCGAACTCGTCGGCGGTGACCATGACGGGGCCCACCGGGGTGGACTTCGCCCAGATCTTGCCCTGCAGCCACTCCTTGGTGCGGAACTGCCACTCGCGCATGGAGATGTCGTTGGCGGCGGCGTACCCGGCGATGTACTGACCGGCGTCGGCCTCGTCCACCTTGTACGCGCGCTTGCCGACGACGACGACGAGCTCGCCCTCCCAGTCCAGCTGGGGGTCCTCGGCGACGGCCTCGATGTCGTCGTTCGGGCCGGTGAGGGTCTCGGTGAACTTGGCGAAGATCGTGGGGTAGGACGGCAGGTCGCGGCCCATCTCCTGGATGTGGCTCTTGTAGTTGAGCCCCACGCACAGGACCTTGCCGGGGTCGGCGACGATCGTCTCGAGCTCGGCGCCGGCGGCCGGGTGCGTCGGCCCGGAGGCGTCGGCGGCGATTCCGCGCCAGTTCTCCTCCGCGAGCAGGGCGCCGAGGTCGGGGCAGCCCTCGATCTCGGTGAACACCTCGCCGTCGAGGCGGGCGGCCGTGGTGGTCCCGTTGGTGCGCAGGGTTGCAAGCTTCATCGGTCAGTGTCTCCTGGGTCGGGATGTGGGGGTCGGTGTGCGGCGGCGCCCGGCGGGGCGCCACGGACATGGTCCGGCGCGCGGGGCGGTCCGCTCCGCGCGCCGGAGGTGCGGTGCTACTTCTCCTCGCCCTCCACGAAGGTGCGGTTGAAGTTCAGCTTCTCGACGATCGGCTGGTCGCCGAACTTGAACAGGTCGAACCCGGTCTCTGCCTGGATCTGCCAGGCCGTCCAGGACGGGACGACCACCAGGTCGCCCTTCTCCACGACCCGGACCTCGCCGTCGAGCACGAACCGGCCGCGGCCCTCGAAGACCTGGTAGACGCTGGAGCCGACCTCCCGCGTCGTGCGGGTCTCGGTGCCGGGGCGGAACCGGTGGAACTCGGCCCGGATGGTGGGCATGACGTCCCCGCCGGTGGTGGGGTTCACGAAGCGCACGGCGGCGTGGCCCTGCTCCACGGTGGCGGGGTAGCCCTCGTCCTCGATCGCCAGCTGCTCGGTGAGCGCCCGGTCGGTGTGCTCCCACCGGTAGGCCCCGATCGGGGAGGACACGGTGTTGCCCAGACCCGACAGGGGCCGCAGGCCCGGGTGGCACCACAGCCGCTCGCCGCGGGAGAACTCCGGGGTGGACTCGTCGGTCACCCGGTCGATGCCGAACTCGAAGAACGCGGTGTCGGTGTAGTGCACGAACGGGATGTCGAGGCCGTCGATCCACGCCATGGGCTGGTCGAGCTCGTTGTGGTGGCCGTGGAAGTTCCAGCCCGGGGTGAGCAGGAAGTCCCCGCGGGACATCCGCACCGGGTCGCCGTTGACCACGGTCCACACGCCCTCGCCCTCGACCACGAAGCGGAAGGCGTTCTGGGAGTGCCGGTGCTCGGGCGCCACCTCGTGGCCGCCGAGGTACTGGATGGCGCACCACAGGGTGGGGGTGGCGTACGGGCGCCCGCCCAGACCAGGGTTGGCCAGCGCGATGGCCCTGCGCTCCCCGCCGCGGCCCACGGGCACCAGGTCCCCGGCCCGCTCGGCCAGCGGCAGCAGGTTCTTCCACTCCCACACGAACGGGACGGCCGCCGAGGCCGGGGCCTCCGGCATGAGGTTGCCGATCTCCGTCCACAGCGGGACCATGTGGCCCGACTCGAAGTCCTGGTAGAGGGCGTCGAGCTGGGCCTGCTCCTGAGGCGTGGGGGCCGGGACCGTCATCTGGTTGTCGTGACTCATGGTGAGCTCCTCGGTGCTCGCGGGTCGCGGGGCGGACCACCCTGCGCTGTGATGTGAGTTACTGGCCACGCTAGAGCAGGCACCGGCGGGACCGGCAATGAATTCTGCTGGATGGAAACTTCCTCCGGTGCTCCACGGCCGCTTCACCGGGGCCGGGCGGACTCGATCTCCGCGGCGATCTCGCCCTCGATCTCCCGGCACACCTCCCGCAGCGCCCGGATCACCGCCCGGTCCTCGATCACGCCGGCCCGCTGCACGGGCACGGACACCGACAGGGCGGCCAGGGGGCGCCCCTCGGGATCGCGCACGGCGCAGGCCACGGCGGAGACGCCGCGCTCGGCCTCCTCGCGATTGAAGGCCAGTCCCACGGAGCGGATCATCGCCAGGGACCGGACGAAGGAGCCGAAGGCGGCCTCGTCCAGGTACTCCCCCACGGTCCGGGCCGAGCCCGTGCGGAACAGCCGCGCGAGGTCCTCCTCGGAGAGGTAGGACAGCAGGAGCTTGCCCGCGGACGTGGCGGCCGCCGGGAGGACGGCGCCGCGCCGGTCGCCGACCTTGAGCAGCCCCGCCCCCTCCACGGAGCTGAGGAAGCGGACCGTGGTGCCGACCCTGACCATGAGGTTCGTGGTCTCGTGGGTCCGTTCGCTGAGCAGCTCCAGGTAGGGCTGCACGAGAGCGCGCAGCCGGCTGTGCGAGCCGGACTCGGGGACCGAGACGCCGAGCCCCGGCCCCGCGAGGTAGCGGCGGGAGTCGTCCTGGACGGCGAAGCCGCGGTAGACGAGCATCGACAGGAGGCGGTGCGCGGTGGAGGGGGCGACCCCCAGCTCCTGCGCCACGTCCTTGAGCCGCACCCCGCCGGAGTCGCGCAGCATCTGGAGCAGGCGCAGGACGTTGTCCACGGACTGCAGGGAGTAGGCCGGCTTCCGCTCCAGGTCCTGGTTCTGCACGGGCCCAGTCTAGGCGCCCGCCGCACCCCGATGGAGATCCACGACACACCGCTTGTTCCATCCAGCAGAATAAGTTTCGGGACGTGCCGGTCACGGGCACATCCTGGTGTGACGCGCCGCACGCCGGTGGCGCCCCTCACCTGTGAAACGGAGTCCCGATGTCCGCAACGGCTCTTGCCGCCGCCGCCCCGCCCGCCCCGGTGGGCCGGCGCGCCCGATGGATCGCCGTGCTGGTCTGCTGGCTGCTCATCGTCTTCGACGGCTACGACCTCATCGTCTTCGGCACGGTCAAGCCCTCCCTCATGGAGGAGTGGGGGATGTCCCAGGCGACCGCCGGCACGGTGGGCTCCTCGGCGTTCCTCGGCATGATGATCGGGGCGGTCTTCGCCGGGCGGCTCTCCGACGGGCTGGGCCGGAAGAAGACGGTCGTCGGGTGCACGGTGGTGTTCTCCCTGGCGACCGTGGCGTGCGCCGTGGCCCCCGACGAGTGGGTCTTCGCGCTGCTGCGCCTCGTGGCGGGACTCGGCCTGGGCGGTCTCGTGCCCTCGGCCAACGCCCTCGCCGCGGACTTCATCCCGCCCCGGTGGCGCTCGGCCATGGCCACGCTCATGATGTCCGGCGTGCCGATCGGCGGCTCGCTCGCCGCCCTGACCGGCATCCCCGTGATCCCGGCGGACTGGCTCGGCTGGGAGGGCTGGCGGTGGATGTTCGTCTTCCCCGTCCTGGCCCTCGTCGTGCTCGTGCCCGTGGCCCTGAAGGTGATCCCCGCCGACCCCGGCCCGGAGCAGCGGGCCGCCGCGGCCGCCGCGCAGGTGCACGGGCCCGGCTTCGGGTCCCTGCTCCGCCCGCCCCACCTGACCATGAGCATCCTGTTCGCCGCCGCCACCCTCGCGACCCTCTTCGCCTGGTACGGGCTGGGCACCGAGCTGCCGAACCTCATGCGGCTGCAGGGCGCGCAGATCGGCGGGGCCCTGACGTTCGCGCTCGTCCTCAATCTCGGCGCGGTGCTGGGCTCCGTGCTCACGGCCTGGGCCGGGGACCGGTTCGGTCCGGTGCTCACCGGCGCCGTCGCCTCGGGCGCCGCCGCGGCCGGGCTGCTCGTGATCATGGTCGTCGGCGACGAGCCGGTCTGGCTGATCTACCTGATGCTCGTGCTCGCCGGTGTCGGCACGCACGGCACGCAGTCCCTGATCATCGGCGCCATCACCCTGTACTACCCGGACAGCCTCCGCGGCACCGCGATCGGCTGGGCCCTGGGCGTGGGGCGCATCGGCGCCGTCCTCGCCCCGCAGACGGCGGGGCTCGTGCTCGGCGCCTACGCCGACCCCGCCGACGGCGTCCACCCCGTGTTCCTGCTCTTCGCGGGTGCGGCGGCCGTCGCCACGGTCCTGCAGTTCGCCCTCCTGCCCGTCATCACCAAGGCCCGCCAGGCGCCCCGGGTCGTACGGACCCAGCCGGTTGCCTGACAACGTCCCGCACAGCTCGAAAGGAATCACCACCATGGCACAGCACACCAAGGTCCTCGTCATCGGAGGCGGCATCGGCGGCTTCGGCAACGCCCTCGCCCTGCGCCGGCTCGGCGCGGAGATCGAGCTCGTGGAGCAGGCCCCCGAGTTCGGGGAGGTCGGCGCCGGCCTGCAGATGTCCCCCAACGCCACCCGCCTGCTGCGCGAGTGGGGGGTGCTCGACCGGGCCGTCGAGACCGGCGTGGCCCCCCGGTACATCGTCTTCCGCGACGCCCTCACGGGCGAGGAGCTGCTCCGGGAGGACGTCACCGGCGAGTACTACGAGCGCTACGGCGCCCCCTACATCGTGGCCCACCGCTCGGACCTGCACCGCCTGCTCATGGAGGAGTGCGCCGAGCTCGGCGTGACCCTGCACAACAACGTCCGGGTCGCGAAGACCGAGAACGTGGAGGTCGACGGGCGCGCCGTGGCCCGGGCGACCGCCGACGACGGCCGGGTCTTCGAGGCCGACGCGATCGTCGCCGCGGACGGGATCAGGTCCGTGGTCCGCGCGCAGCTCTCCGACGACCAGCCCGTCGGCTCCGAATACGTGGCCTACCGCGGCGCGCTGCCGATCTCGCAGATCACCCACGCCGGGGACATGGAGGCCGTGGTCGTGTGGATGGGCCCCGAGTGCCACCTCGTGCAGTACCCGCTGCGCCAGGGGGAGCTGTTCAACACCGTGGCCGTCTACCGCTCGCCGTCCTTCGCCGCCGGTCAGCTCGTCTACGAGGGCGACGCCGAGCTGCGCGAGGCCTACCGGGACTGCGTGCCGGAGGTCCGGGCAGCGCTCGACAACCTCAGCCACGTGCAGCGCTGGCCCATGTTCGACCGTGTCCCGATCGAGAACTGGGTGGACGGCAACATCGCCCTGGCCGGCGACGCCGCGCACCCGATGCTGCAGTACCTCGCCCAGGGCGCCTGCCAGGCACTCGAGGACGCCGCCGCCCTCGAGGCCATCGCCGCGAGGTCCGTGTTCGCGGACCCGGAGCACCACGACGCCTCCCGGTGGAACGCCGTGTTCCGGGAGTACAACGCCGTCCGCCAGCCGCGCACCGCGCGGATCCAGACGACGGCGCGGGTGTGGGGCGAGTCCTGGCACCTCACCGGCCCGGTCGAGCGGACCGTGCGCAACATGCTGTGGAAGTCCGCGGACCGGCACGGCATCTGGGACTACACCGACTGGCTCTACGGGGAGCAGGACTACACCGGCGCCGAGGTCAGCACCGAGGCCGGCGACCGGGCCGAGGTCCGGCGCGTCGACGCGAGCACGGCCGGCTGAGCCCGTCCCCGCGCCGGCGCTCGGCCCGTGCGCTCAGTCCCCGGGCTCCGCGAGGACGACGGAGGTCTCCACGACCGTGGCGGCGCCGGCCGCCAGGAGGTTGTCGACGACGGCGGTCAGCGGCTCCATCGACCCGTCCACCTGGAACTGCACGGGGTGGTGGTGGGCCAGCAGCGCGAGCAGCTGCTCGAGCGCGGGACCTGCCGCGGCGTCCCCCGGCGTCCAGCCGAGCACGACGTGGGCGGGCTCGTCCGGCGCGTTCTCCGGGACGGGGGCGCCGGGGGCGGCGTCGAGCTCGACGGGCCGGTAGCTCACGGCGAACGCGGAGATCCTGCCCCGCTCCCCCGGGCCCACGCCGTTGCGCAGCACGAGCGCCCCGAAGGCGTGCGCGGCGTCGGAGAGGAACAGCTGGTTGACCCGTCCCACGGACAGGTCCGCCGGCTCGTCCCAGGCGTGCACGGCCCGGTAGAACGCCCACAGCGCCCGGGTCAGCTCGACCGAGCCGGTGGCCAGGTCCTCGACGGCCTGCGCCGGTGTCCTGTCGGGGTGCTCCCGCAGCGGCTGGAGGGGCAGGGCCCCGGCCGCCACCCGGACCACGCGTGAGTCCTGGACGGGGTCCAGGCCGGCGGCCCGGGCGAAGCGCTCGCCGGCCGAGCCGGGCGCCGCCTTCGTGCGCAGGGCCTGCACGCCCGAGGGCGAGCCCGCCGCCTCGGTGCGCAGCCGCTCCAGCAGGGCGCGCCCCAGCCCTTCGCCGCGGCGGTCGGGGGCGACCTCCACGTAGGCCCACAGCCTCGAGGGGTGCAGCGCCGACTCGTAGACCGTGCCGGCGGCGACCGGCACGCCGGAGTCCTCCGCCACGACCGTGCGGGACCACGGGGCGTCGTCGTCGGGGCGCAGGGTCGCCCGGAAGGCGGCGGCCTGGGGCGTCTCCGGGTCGGGCCACACCTCGAGCAGCCGCAGGTCGTCCCCGTCCCGCCAGGGCCGCAGCCCGGGGCCGGTCAGCGCGCCGCTCATCAGCGGACGAGCTTCCCGGCGAGGTAGGACTTCACCTGGTCGAGGGCCACGCGCTCCTGGGTCATCGCGTCCCGCTCGCGGATGGTCACGGCCTGGTCCTCGAGGGTGTCGAAGTCCACCGTGATGCAGAACGGGGTGCCGATCTCGTCCTGGCGGCGGTAGCGGCGCCCGATCGCCCCCGAGTCGTCGAAGTCGATGTTCCAGTTCCGGCGCAGCTCGGCGGCCAGGTCCTTGGCCTTCGGCGAGAGGTCCTCGTTGCGGGACAGCGGCAGCACCGCGGCCTTGACCGGGGCCAGGCGCGGGTCCAGCTTGAGGACCGTGCGCTTGTCCACCCCGCCCTTCGAGTTGGGCGCCTCGTCCTCGGTGTACGCGTCCACGAGGAAGGCCATCATCGACCGGGTCAGGCCGAAGGACGGCTCGATCACGTAGGGGACGTAGCGCTCGTTGGTCTGCTGGTCGAAGTAGCTGAGGTCCGTGTTGGAGTGCTCGTTGTGCACGCCGAGGTCGTAGTCGGTCCGGTTGGCCACGCCCATGAGCTCGCCCCACGGGTTGCCCTGGAAGCCGAACCGGTACTCGATGTCGATGGTGCCGGCGGAGTAGTGCGCCCGGTCGTCCTCGGGGACGTCGTAGCGGCGCATGTGGTCCGGGTCGATGCCCAGGTCCGTGAACCAGTTCCAGCACGCCTCGACCCACTCGTCGAAGAAGTGCCCGGCCTCGGACGGGTGGGTGAAGTACTCGATCTCCATCTGCTCGAACTCGCGCGTGCGGAAGATGAAGTTGCCGGGGGTGATCTCGTTGCGGAACGCCTTGCCGATCTGCCCGATGCCGAACGGCGGCTTCTTCCGGGCGGCGGTGACCACGTTGTTGAAGTTCACGAAGATGCCCTGGGCGGTCTCGGGCCGCAGGTAGTGCAGGCCCTCCTGGTTGTCGACCGGGCCGAGGAACGTCTTGAGCAGCCCGGAGAACTGCTGCGGGTCGGTCCACTGGCCCTTGGTCCCGCAGTTGGGGCAGGGGATCTCGGCCATGCCGTTCTCGGGGGCGCGGCCCTTCTTCTCCTCGAAGGCCTCGACCAGGTGGTCCTGGCGGGCGCGCTTGTGGCAGGAGGTGCACTCCACGAGCGGGTCCGTGAAGGTCGCCACGTGGCCCGAGGCCTCCCACACGGCCTTCGGGAGGATGATCGAGGAGTCGAGGCCCACCATGTCCTCGCGCCCGCGCACGAAGGTCTGCCACCACTCGTGCTTGATGTTCTCCTTGAGCTCCGCGCCGAGGGGCCCGTAGTCCCAGGCCGAGCGGGAACCGCCGTAGATCTCACCCGCCTGGAACACGAAACCGCGGCGCTTGGCCAGCGAGATGACGTTGTCCAGCGTGGACTTGGGGGCCATGTGGGATTCCTCCAGGGTCTCGCCCGACCGCCGGCTGCGGACGCGCGTGGTGGGTGGTGTGGCCCGGCGGTGCGCCGGGCGGGGACCGGCCGTCGTCGGCCGTCACGAACGAGGACGCCGCGGGCGACGTCCTCGTCCCAGGGTAGCCAATTCCCGCCGTGCCCGACGACCGGACGGGACCTGGGACAATGGGGGCATGACGACTCCCCAGCAGCCTGGCGGCCCCGACGAACTGCCCATCCGCGACGACATGATCCGGCTGGGCCAGGCCCTCAAGCTGGCGAACCTCGCCGAGGACGGGGCGCACGCCCGGGGCCTGGTGGAGGACGGTCAGGTCTCGGTCAACGGCGAGGTCGAGACGCGGCGCGGCCGGCAGCTGCACCCGGGGGACGTCGTCTCCGCCGGGGGCGCCTCGGTGCGGATCACCGCGGGCGGCTGACCGCGCGGTCCGGGTCCCCCAGCACCACGTGGGTGAGGTACTCGCGCACGTGCCCCACCTCCTGCGGGCTGATCCCGTGGCCGACCCCGGTGTAGTGCACCTTCATGACGTCGGCGTGCTCCAGCGCCCACTCGGCAGTGGAGTCGACGAGCTCCTGCGGGATGACCGGGTCCTGCGGATCACGGCCCCAGAACATCCGCAGCGGCCGCTCCCGCAGCTCCTCGTCGGCGAACAGGGGGTGCTCGCCGGGGACCACGAAGCCGGAGAGCCCCACCACGGCGGCGATCTCTCCCGGCATGTGCCGGGCGAGGGACGTGGCCATGGCCATGCCCTGCGAGAACCCCAGCAGCGTGGTGCTGGGGTGGTCCGCGGCCAGCTCCCGCAGCCACGCCGCGACGGGCTCCACGGCCTCGGCCACCCGGTCGAGGGAGAAGCTGAGGTCCGCGGCCAGCGGGAACCACTGGTAGCCGGACCCGGCGGGCTGGGGGGCGCGCACGGACGCCACGCTGAACTCGCCCGGCAGGGCCGGGACGAGACCCATGAGGTCCTGCTCGTGCGAGCCGTAGCCGTGCAGGAGCACGAGCAGCGGGGTGCCGGGGCGGGCGTCGGCGTCCCTGCTCCACACGGCGAAGGGGGTGGCGGTCCCGGTCGGGACGGTGGCGTCGGTCATGGCACCAGTGTGCCACCCGGTCCCGGGGGCCCGCGGCGCGGGCGCGTGGACGCCCGCCGGGCCCGGTGGTAGACCGGGAGGCATGACCGAGACGACACCGGGCCCCCCGGACACCGCACCTCCCGTCCACCCGTGGCGCCGCATGGTGGCGATCGGCGACTCGTTCACGGAGGGCATCGGAGACCCGGACCCCGGCTCCCCCGGCGGGCACCGCGGCTGGGCGGACCGGGTCGCCGAGGAGCTGGACCGTCTCGCCCCCGGCCTGTCCTACGCCAATCTCGCGATCCGCGGCCGGCTCTTCCGCCAGATCGTCGACGAGCAGGTGGGGCCGGCCCTGGAGCTGACCCCGGACCTCGTGACGGTCTGCGCGGGCGGCAACGACATGCTGCGCCCCGGCGGGGACCCGGACGCGATCGCCGAGGAGATGGACGACGTCGTGGGCCGGCTCGCGGCGGACGGGGCGACCGTCGTGCTGGTCGGCGGCCCGGACATCGGCGCCACGCCCGTGCTGCGCGGGATCCGGGGCCGGATCGCGGTCTACAACGAGAACGTGCGCGTGGTCGCGTCCCGGCACGACGCCGTGCTGGTGGACCTGTGGGGACTGCGGGAGCTGGCGGACCCGGCGATGTGGGACCCCGACCGGCTGCACTTCTCGCCCCTGGGCCACCACCGGATCGCGGTCGAGGCCCTCGACACCCTGGGCCTCGCGCACGGCCTCGTGCCCGAGGTGGTGCCCGACCGCCCGCCCTCGTCCTGGCGGCAGGCCCGCGGCGAGGACCTCGTCTGGGCCCACCGCTATCTGCGCCCGTGGGTGGCCCGCCGGATCCGGCGCACCAGCTCCGGGGCGCAGGTCCGGCCGAAGCGGCCGCACTTCGGCACCCCCACCGTGCCCGGGGGCGGCATCGCGCCCGGCGAGTCCCCCGGGGAGGGGCCCGGCGACGGCCGGGGGGCCGCGGACGGCTGATCGAGCGGGAACGGCTGAGGATCCCGTCCCGGCTCAGCGCTCGGGCAGCACGGTCTCCACGAGCAGCTTGCCGAGCTGGGGCGCCTCGATGAGGAAGCCGTCGTGGCCCGAGGGCGAGGTCAGGGTGTGCCGCCGGACGTCCCCCGGCAGCGCGGCGGCCAGGACGTCGGACTCGCGGGGCAGGTAGAGCCGGTCGGAGTCCACCGCCGCCACGAGCCACTCGCACGAGGTCACGGACAGCGCCTCCTCGAGCGTGCCGCGGCCCCGGGCGACGTCGTGGGACATCAGCGTCTCGTTGACGGCGAGGTAGCTGTTGGCGTCGAAGCGGCCCGCCAGCTTGGACGCCTGGTGGTCGAGGTAGCTCTCCACCTGGTAGCGCCCCCGCCCGCCGGCGTGCGTGTCGATGACCTGTTCGTCGGCCTGCGGCGAGCGCCCGAACCGGTGGTGCAGCTCGTCGGCCGAGCGGTAGGTGATGTGGGCGATCCGCCGGGCCAGGCCCAGGCCCGTGACGGGCGGCGGGCCGTCGTAGTAGTCCCCGCCGCGGAAGTGCGGGTCCTGGCGGATCGCGAGGTTCTGCGCCTGGCCCCAGGCGAGCTGCTCGGCGCTGGACTGGGCGCACGCGGCGACCACCGCGCACGCCCGGACGCGGTCCGGGTGGGTCACGGCCCACTCCAGGGCGCGGGCCCCGCCCATGGAGCCGCCGATGACCAGGCGCCAGGCGTCGATGCCGAGGGCGTCGGCCAGCGCCGCCTCGGCGTGCACGGAGTCCCGGACGGTGATGAGCGGGAAGCGGGAGCCCCAGGGGCGGCCCTCGGGGTCCACGCTCGGCGGCGCGGGGGTCGCCGGGCCCGTGGACCCGTAGCAGCCGCCCACGATGTTGGTGCAGACCACGAACCACCGGTCCGTGTCGATGGCGGCGCCGGGGCCGATCAGGCCCTCCCACCAGCCGCCGCTCTCGGCGGCGCGCCGCTCGGCCTCGGGGGCGCCGGGGCGGGCCCGGCCGGCCGCCACGTGGGTGTCCCCGGTGAGGGCGTGCTCGACGAGCACCGCGTTGGAGGCGTCCGGGGCGAGCGTCCCCCACGTCTCGTAGGCGATCCGGACGTCGGGCAGCCGGAAGCCCGACTCGAGCTCCAGCTCGCCGATCCCGGCGACCCGCGGCACGCCGTCCTCGCGGACGGCGGTCCCGGCGCCGGAGCCCCTCACGACCGTCACGGTCACTCCTGTCCTCCCTGCGCGGCCGCGGCCGCTGCGAAGCCCTGCTCCAGGTCCGCCAGGATGTCGTCGATGTGCTCCAGACCCACGGACAAGCGCACGAAGCCGGGCTCCACGCCGGCGGCCAGCTGCTCCTCGGGCAGGAGCTGGCTGTGCGTGGTGGACGCGGGGTGGATCACCAGGGAGCGGACGTCGCCGATGTTGGCGACGTTCGAGTGCAGGGTCAGGGCGTCCACGAAGGCGGCCCCGGCCTCCCGTCCGCCGTCGAGGACAAAGCCCAGGATCGACCCGGCGCCCCGGGGCGCGTACTTCTGCGCCCGCCCGTGCCACGGGGAGGACTCCAGCCCGGCCCAGGTCACCGAGCGCACGTCCTCGCGGGCCTCGAGCCAGCGGGCCACCGTCCCGGCGTTGGCCACGTGCCGCTCCATCCGCAGGGACAGCGTCTCGATGCCCTGCTCGATGAGGAACGCGTTGAACGGGGAGATCGCCGAGCCGAGGTCGCGCAGCAGCTGCACCCTGGCCTTGAGGATGTAGGACAGGTTGACGCCGAAGGGCCCCTCCGCGCCCAGGGCCTCGGCGTAGACGAGACCGCCGTAGGACTCGTCCGGCTGGTTGAAACCGGGGAAGCGGTCCGGGTAGCGGCCGTAGTCGAAGGCCCCGGAGTCCACGATCACGCCGCCGATGGCCGTGCCGTGCCCGCCGAGGAACTTGGTGGCCGAGTGCACCACGACGTCCGCGCCCCAGCGCAGGGGCTGGACGAGGTAGGGGGTCGCCACGGTGTTGTCCACGATGAGCGGGACCTCGTGGTCGTGGGCGATCCCGGAGACCGTCTCGATGTCGAGGACGTCGTTGCGCGGGTTCGGGATCGTCTCGGCGAAGAAGGCCTTCGTGTTCGGCCGGACCGCCCGCCGCCACGCCTCGGGGTCGTCGGGGTCGGAGACGAAGGTGGTCTCGATGCCGAGCTTGGGCAGCGTGAACTTGAAGAGGTTGTAGGTCCCGCCGTACAGGCTGGGGCTGGCCACGAGGTGGTCCCCCGCGCCGGCGACGTTGAGCACGGCGAACGTCGTCGCCGACTGCCCCGCGCTGAGCATGAGGGCGCCCACGCCGCCCTCCAGGGCGGCGATCCGGTTCTCCACGACCTCCGTGGTCGGGTTGCCGATCCGCGTGTAGATCGGGCCGAGCTCGGCGAGCGCGAAGCGGTCGGCGGCGGCCTGGGCGTCGGGGAAGACGAAGGACGTGGTCTGGTGGATCGGCAGGGCGCGCGAGCCGGTGACCGGGTCGGGGCTCTGCCCCGCGTGGATCTGCCGGGTCTCGAAGGCCCAGCCCCCGGGGTTCTCGGGGGTGGGGCGCTCGGCCGCGTCGGTGCGGGCGGCGGAGGCGTCGGTGCGGGAAGCGGGGAGATCGGACATGCCGTGGGACTCCTTGTGGATCTCAGGGGTCCCGTCCCGGCCGAGGCGGTGCGGCCGGGAACGGCCGGGCGCCGGGGACCCGCGCTTGCTCGCTCGCTGGTCGCGAGGAGCCTGGTCTTCACCCAGGGCACCCCACCGCGGTGGAGGGTTGCCGGCCAGCTAGCTGGGGCTTGGACGCTGGCGCTCATGACCTGGACAGCATTCTCCGGATCAGGCCCGCACGGCGTCAAGCCGGGGCCGGGCGTGACGCTGCGGCAGGGGTGCCGCCCGCACGGTGCCCGGCGCGTCGCGGACCGATTTGGAGACGAAACTCACAGGGTGCCACGATGTGCCCATGAGAGTCGATCACGTGTCCTACGCCTGCCGCCCGGAGGGCCTGGAGGCCACCACCGAGCGCATCGCCGACCAGCTTGGGATCGAACCGGTCAAGGGCGGGGTGCACCCCCGTTTCGGCACCCGCAACATGATCCTGCCGCTCACGAACCACCAGTACGTGGAGGTCGTCGAGGTCCTCCAGCACCCGGCGGCGGAGAAGGCCCCCTTCGGGCAGGCCGTGCGGGCCCGGTCCGCCGCCGGCGGCGGCTGGCTGGGCTGGGTCGTGGAGGTCGAGGACCTCGCCCCCTTCGAGCAGCGCCTGGGGCGCCGCTCCGTGCCCGGCCACCGGGTGTTCCCGGACGGCCGGTGCCTGGAGTGGCACCAGATCGGCGTCAAGGGCCTGATCGCCGATCCGCAGCTGCCGTTCATGATCCACTTCGACTCCGCCCCGGAGATGCACCCGTCCCAGGCGCGGATCACGGACGTCGGGCTCGCGGGAATGACCATCGCCGGTGCCCCGGAACGGGTCGCCGAGTGGCTGGGCGCTCCCGTCGAGACCGCGCTCGAGGACCTCGAGGTCGACTGGCGCTATCCGGACGGCACCCCCGGGGTGCTCTCCGTCTCGTTCAGCACCCCGGACGGCGCCGTCACCATCTGAGGCCGGGCACCGCGGGGCGGGCTCAGCCCAGCAGCCGGGCTGCCCCGAGGAAGCCGACGGCGTCCAGCAGGAAGTGCGCGACGACGAGGGGCATCACCCGGCCGGTGCGCCGGTAGAGCTCCGCGAAGACGAGGCCCATCACCACGTTGCCGAGGAAGGGCCCGATCCCCTGGTAGAGGTGGTAGCTGCCGCGGAACAGGGCCGTGACCACCAGCACCACGGGCCAGCTCCACCCGATGCGGGTCAGCCGGTCGGTCAGGAACGCGACCACCACGACCTCCTCGACCAGGGCGTGGCGCACGGCCGAGAGCAGCAGCACGGGCACCGTCCACCAGTGCGCGGCGAGCCCGGACGTGGTCACCTCCGCGGTGACGCCCAGGGCCCGGCCGGCGCCGTAGAGCGCCAGCGTGCCCAGGCCCATGAGCAGGAAGAGCACGGTGCCGAGGCCCAGGTCCGGGAGGGGCATCCGGGCGTCGAGGCCGATCCGCCGGCGGACGGTGCCCAGCGCTCCGGCGGAGCCGGCGAGCAGGTAGAGCGCGAGCAGCACCGGCACCAGGTCCAGGGCGATCCCGGTGAGCTGGCGCAGCAGGTCGATGAGGGGCTGCGGGCTCAGCGGCGGGTTCATCGTGGCCTGCGCCTCGGACAGCGGTCCGCGCGCCAGGTGCTCGGCGAGGGACAGCGCGGCCCAGAGGGCCGAGGCGCCCAGGGACACCCCGAGCACGAGGAGCACTTGCAGCCACAGGTCGGCGCGGGTGGAGCCGAAGGCGGGCGGTCGCGGGGCGAGGTGGGCGGGGGTGCTCATGCGGCCATTCTGGCACCGGCCCGCCGGCCGCCCTGCGCAGCCCGCGCCGGGCGCCCCCGGGCCCGACCGGACCGCCCCCTCCCCACCCATGACGTCTTCCCTAGGATGGGGACCATGACTGTCCTTCCCCCGCAGATCCGCCAGCAGCCCGTCGAGCGCGCCTTCCACGGCCACGTGTTCTCCGACCCGTACGAGTGGATGCGGGACAAGGACTCCCCCGAGGTGCTGGCCCACCTCACCGCGGAGAACGAGTACGCGGAGTCCGCCACCGCCCACCTCACGGGCCTGCGGGAGACGATCTTCGGGGAGATCAAGGACCGCACCCAGGAGACCGACCTGTCCGTGCCCAGCCGGCGCGGCGCCTGGTGGTACTTCGCCCGCACCGTGGAGGGCGGCGCGCACCAGGTGTTCTGCCGGGTCCCGGCCGTGACCACCGGTGACGTGCTCGCGGACTGGACCCCGCCCGTCGTCGAGCCCGGCACCCCCATGGCCGGGGAGCAGGTGCTCCTCGACGCCAACGCGGAGGCCGCGAAGCACGAGTTCTACTCCCTGGGCAGCTTCGACGTCTCCGAGGACGGGGAGCTGCTGGCCTGGGCCGAGGACGTCACCGGCGACGAGCGCTTCACCCTGCGGGTCCGGGACCTCACCACGGGGGCGCTGCTCGCCGACGAGATCCCCGGGACGTTCTACGGGTCCTTCCTCACCCCGGACGCGCGCGCCGTGTACTACACGGTGGTGGACGAGTCCTGGCGCCCCCACCAGCTGCGCCGGCACGAGCTGGGCACCCCGGTGGCCGAGGACGTCGTCGTCCACGAGGAGACCGACCCCGGCCTGTGGCTCGGGGCGGGCCTGTCCGCGGACCGGCGCTGGATCGTGGTGGAGGCCATGTGCTCCGAGTTCTCGGAGCAGCTCATCCAGCCGGTCGCGGACCCGGCGGCGCCGCTGCGGGTGGTGCTGCCCCGCACCGACCGGGTGCTCTACGAGGCGGAGCCCCTGCTGCTGGACGGGCGGGAGCAGATCCTGCTGACCCACGACCACGAGGCCCCGAACTCCCGGATCTCCCTCATGGACCCGGCCGACCTCGGCCGCCCGGTCGCGGAGGTGGCCCTGCGCGACGTCGTGCCGGCCTCGGACACCGTCCGCGTCAACGGCTGCGCCGTGACGGCCACGCACCTGGTGGTCTCCGTCCGGGCGGACACCACGCTGCGGGTCCGGCTGCTCCCGCTCGCCGGGCTGGGCACTGACGCCCAGGCCGCCCCCGTGGAACCGGCCTTCGCCGAGGAGCTCTACACCGCGAGCGTCTCCGCCGCGGAGCACGACGCCCCCGTGGTGCGCCTGTCCTACACGTCCTTCACGACGCCCCCGCGCGTCTACGACCTCTTCGTGGCGGGCGCCACCGGGGGCGACGGCGCACTGCCCGCCGAGCCGCTGCTGCGGCGCGAGGCCACGGTGCTCGGCGGCTACGACCCCGCCGACTACGCGGTGGAGCGGGACTGGGCCACCGCGGCGGACGGGACCCGCATCCCCGTCTCCCTGGTCCGCCGCGCCGACCTCGACCCCTCCGTGCCGGCACCGGTGCTGCAGTACGCCTACGGCTCCTACGAGCACAGCACCGACCCCGCGTTCTCGGTCTCCCGGCTGTCCCTGCTGGACCGCGGCGTGGTCTGGGCCGTGGCCCACGTGCGCGGCGGCGGGGAGCTGGGGCGGACCTGGTACGAGCACGGCAAGAAGCTGCACAAGACGAACACGTTCACCGACTACGTGGCGGTCACCGAGCACCTCGCCGCCCGTCCGGACGTCGACGAGCGGCGGATCCTGGTGATGGGGGGCTCCGCCGGCGGCCTGCTGGTGGGCGCGGTGCTCAACCTCGCCCCGGAGCGGTACTGCGGCGCGCTGGCGGCGGTGCCGTTCGTGGACCCGCTGACCTCCATCCTCGACCCGTCCCTGCCGCTCACGGCCCTGGAGTGGGAGGAGTGGGGCAACCCCATCGAGGACGCGCACGTCTACGGGTACATGCGCGACTACTCCCCCTACGAGAACGTCCGGCCGCTGCCCTACCCCCCGGTCCTCGCGGTCACGAGCCTCAACGACACCCGGGTGCTCTACGTGGAGCCCGCCAAGTGGGTCGCCGCGCTGCGGGAGGCCTCGACCTCCGGCGAGCCGGTGCTGCTGCGCTGCGAGATGGCCGGGGGCCACGGCGGCGCCTCGGGGCGGTACTCGCAGTGGAAGGACACGGCCTGGGAGTACGCCTGGGTGCTGGACCGGATGGGCCTCGCCGGCGCCTGACCCGGGCCGGCGGGTCCCGCGCGCGGTCTGCCCCGCCGACCCCCGCGGCCGAGCGGCACGGCGCCCGACGGCACGGCGGTCGACGGCGCCCGCCGCGCCGGCCCCCGGGGGCTCAGCGCCGGAAGCGGCCCGGGTCCAGGGCGGCGGCCGTCTCCCGGGAGCACCACGGGCCCACCGTCCCGTCCAGGAGGACGTCCGCGGCCGCCCGGGCCATGGCGGCGCTGGTCTGGAACCCGTAGCCACCCTGGCCGGCCAGCCACAGGAGCCCCGGGACGTCAGCGTCGGCGCCGCACACGGGCACGCCGTCCGGGGCCTCGGTGCGCAGACCGGTCCAGGCCCGCTCGATCCCCGTGGCGCCGAGGGAGGTCACGGTGTTGAGCCGCCCCAGGAGGTCCTCGACGTCCTCGAGCACCGGCTGCGCGTCGCAGGGCTCGCTCGGCACGGCCTCGGACGGGGAGACGAGCGCGCCGTTCCCGGCCCGCCGGTAGTACCAGCCGGAGTCCGCGGCGACGACCATGGGGTGGTCCGGGGCCAGCGGCTTCGCGAGCCGCACGAGGGCCGCGGTG